>JBKBWW010000030.1:0-32282 GCA_046314475.1 Hydrogenophaga sp. | reverse complement strand
CATGCCCATGGAGCCCAGCGGCAGGCTCCATTCGCTGTTGTAGCGAATCTCGGTGCGCGCCGGGTCCAGCACCAGGCTGGCCTGCTTGTAGTAGGTCTCGGCGTTGGCCTGGATCTGTTCGGTGGTCAGCGGTGGGCGCGTGTTGTTGCGGCCCGAGGGGTCGCCGATCAGGCTGGTGAAGTCGCCGATCAGAAAGATCACCTGGTGCCCCAGATCCTGCAACTGGCGCATCTTGTTGAGCACCACCGTGTGGCCGATGTGGATGTCCGGGGCGGTCGGGTCCAGCCCCAACTTGATGCGCAGCGGCTGGCCGGTCTTTTCCGACTGTGACAATTTTTTGATCCAGTCGGCCTGGGGAATCAATTCTTCGCACCCCCGGAGTGTCACGCTCAAGGCATTTTTCACACCGTCCGTCAGTACGCCCTCAACGGGATGGTTCGGGTGAGTACTTTGTGATGCTTGGGTGCTGGGATTCATAAGCGTTTTTTGAAGTGCGGGCTACATGGCGCTGGCTATACTGCGCGCCGAGTGACGGATTTTAGTTGGCGCGCTTTTTGCACACACTGGACCCGCTTCATCGCCCCGGCGCAATTCGTGTGAACTTGTTCCGCCCTGGCCTCTCAGCCTGTGTGTGTCATCCAACAGACCGTTGGACCTCTTTCCAGGAAACATCGATTTTGATCCGCTCGCTGCTCCACTCGCTGACCCAGGTCGCAGACGCCACAAGCCACATCCTCGCCCGGCATCCACGCCGCATCATGGGCGGCATTGGCGCCTTGCTGCTGGGCACAGGCGTCACCGCTTTCGGCATCGCACCACTCGCGCCCGATGCATCGGATCTCCCGGTGCGTCAGGTCGTTGAGAGCCTCAGCCTCCCCGCATTTGAAGTGCCCAGCGTGCTGGCCGCTTCCGCCAACGACTTCGTGCTGTTCCGCAGCGATGTAACGCGCCGCGACGACACCGCCCAGAGCCTGCTGCAACGCCTGGGTGTGGTGGACACCGAAGCCCAGGGTTTCCTGCGCACCGACGCCACCGCCCGCCAATTGCTGGGCCGAGCTGGCCGCCTGGTGAGCGTGGAGACCAACGACCGCCAGGAACTGCAACGCCTGACCTCGCGCTGGATCGCCAACGACGACCGCAAATTCTCCCGCCTGGTGATCGAGAACGGACCCGAAGGCTTCAAGTCGCGTCTGGAGACCGGTGAGCTCACCGCCTCGGCCCGCCTGGCCAGTGGTGTCATCCGCAGCTCGCTGTTTGCCGCCACCGACGCCGCCAACATCCCCGACCCGGTGGCTGTGCAGCTAGCAGAAATGTTCTCCAGCGACATCGACTTCCGCCGCGACCTGCGCCAGGGCGACCGCTTCAGCGTGGTCTACGAAAGCCTGGAAGCCGACGGTGAGAGCATGCGCACCGGCCGCGTGCTCAGCGCCGAGTTCGTCAACAACGGCCGCAAACACGAAGGTGTGTGGTTTGAAGAACCAGGCCAGCGCGGCGCCTACTACGGCTTCAACGGCGAAAGCTCACGCAAGTTCTATCTGTCCTCGCCGCTGGAGTTCTCGCGCGTGAGCAGCGGCTACGGCATGCGCTTCCACCCCATCTCCGGCACCCGCAAGGCCCACCTGGGCGTGGACTACGCAGCGCCCACCGGCACGCCCGTGCGCACCATCGCCGACGGCGTGGTTGAGTTCGCCGGCGTGCAGCGCGGCTACGGCAATGTGATCATCGTTCGCCACCGCAGCAACCAGACCACCTTGTTTGCCCACCTCAGCCGCATTGGCGTGCGCCAGGGCCAGAAGGTCAGCCAGGGCGACTGGGTTGGTGCTGTGGGCTCCACCGGCGCTTCCACCGGCCCGCACCTGCACTTCGAGTTCCGCGACAACGGCGTGCACCAGGATCCGCTGGTGATTGCACGCCAGAGCGAGTCCGTGCCGATCAATCCGGCAGCCCGTGCCCGGTTTGACGCCGTGGCCCAGTTGCAGCGCGTGCAGCTCAACGCTGCAGCCAGCGTTCAGCAGGCCAGCGCCGAGTAAGACAGCGCTCGACAGAAACAAAAAAGGGGAGCTTGAAGCTCCCCTTTTTTGTTGGCGCGCAGGCGCCTTGAAATCAGACGCTGAAGCTGGAACCGCAGCCGCAGGTGCTGTTGGCGTTCGGGTTCTTGATCACGAACTGCGCGCCTTCCAAGTCTTCCTTGTAGTCGATCTCGGCGCCCACCAGGTACTGGTAGCTCATGGCGTCGATCAACAGCGACACGCCATTTTTGGACATGGTGGTGTCGTCTTCGTTGACCACTTCGTCAAAGGTGAAGCCGTACTGGAAGCCGGAGCATCCACCACCCTGCACGAACACGCGCAGCTTCAAATCGGGATTGCCCTCTTCGGCCACCAACTCGGCCACCTTGGCGGCGGCGCTGTCGGTGAACACCAGCGGAGCCGGCATTTCAGTCTGGATGTTTTCTGCCAATGCACTCATGGATGACCTCTTGGGATGTGTGGCCCTCGATCAGGTCCACTGGGGAAGGCGGGACGCGCATTGCGTCCGAAATGTCTGGCGATACTAAATCAAATCGCTCGGGATTGTGCTCAGCCGTTATTTGCCGCCAGCTTCAGTGTGGGTTTGTCGTCGACGTCCACCGCCATGGGTTTGAGCTGGCCGGTGATGGTGGCGCCCTGGTGCATCTCCAGCGCCTTGTAAGACACATCGCCTTCAATGCGTGCCTTGGGCTGCAACTCCAGCAACTCGAAGGCCTGCACAGGCCCTTTGACATGGCCATTGATGATCACATGGTCGGCCAGGATCTGGCCTGTGACCACCGCCACTTCGCTGATCACCAGGATGCTGGGCTGCTCGTCGCTGGCGCGGATGTCGCCCACCACTTCGCCATCCACACGCAGCCCGTCATGAAACAGCACATTGCCTTCGATGCGGGTGCCCTGTGCGATCAGGCTCTTGATGGGCGGTTGTTTTTTCTTGCCAAACATGGGGATTCTCCAAACGACGGTTCGCTGTTGTCACAGCTGGAATGTTTGTACCGACCGCACCGAACTGCCTTGCAGCACCCGGGCCGTCACGTTTTTTACCATGGCCTGCGTGGGCACATCGACGATGCCTTCCATGCGCAGATAGCCTTTGATCAACACCGGCTGCGGCACGGGCGCCTGGGCCAATGACCACGGTTTGCCGTCGAGCGTGCCCGTGAAGGTGATTTCAAGCGCGCCCTTGAAGTCGGGCGCGTTCTTCGTGGCCTGCATCATGAGCGCCTGCCAGCGCCACTGGGTGTCGGACACCCGCTCCGCCTGCAGGCCGCGGATGCTCAGCGCATCACCGCCCGAACCCGGGATCAGACGCTCGAAGAATCCGAGATCGGTCCGCAGCAGTTCGTTGTCAGCCTCCAGCTGGCGGATGCGCATGGCCAGCTGTTCCTGCGCACTGCGCTCGGTGGTCAACAGGCTCTCCGAGGTGTTCGCCACCGACTGGGCCACCAACAGGTCGGCGCGCAAAGTCTGCACTTCACCGCGCAGGCGGGTGAGCTCCTGCTTGGACTCGCGGTCCAGGCCGGCGATATCACGACCAAACTCGAAGGCCCACATAGCGAGCGAGCCCGAGAAACCGAGCACGACCGCCCCCAACAACCAGCGAAACGGCCACGGCAACGCACTGCGAACCGCCATGCGCGGCGCGCTGACGGTGAGTTTTCTGCGCAGGAGCCGAAACCGCATGCAAACCTTTCAAAGTGAAAGCAAACGCAACCCGGGCCCAGAAAGCAAAAACCGCCCCAAGTTCGACTTGAAGGCGGCTTTTGCAGTTGAGGCCAGACAGATTAGCGTTTGCTGAACTGCTTGCGACGGCGCGCGGAGCGCAGACCGACTTTTTTCCGTTCGACTTCGCGGGCATCGCGCGTCACGAAACCGGCTTGCGACAGACCCGGCTTGAGCGTGGCGTCGTAGTCGATCAGGGCGCGGGTGATGCCGTGGCGCACAGCGCCAGCCTGGCCGGACTCGCCGCCACCGTGCACGTTGACCATCACGTCGAAGGTATCGGCGTGGTTGGTCAGCAGCAGGGGTTGCTTGCAGATCATGATGGAGGTTTCACGGCCGAAGTAGGCCTGAATGTCCTTGCCATTGACCACGATCTGGCCAGAGCCTTTTTTCAGGAAAACACGGGCGACGCTGGATTTGCGACGGCCGGTTCCATTGTTCCATTCACCAATCATCTCAAGGCTCCTTTAGAGTTCCAGCACTTGCGGCTGTTGGGCGGTGTGCGGGTGCTCTGCACCACCGTACACCTTGAGCTTCTTGATCATGGCGTAGCCGAGCGGGCCTTTGGGCAGCATGCCCTTGACAGCCTTTTCGAGCGCGCGGCCTGGGTGCTTGGCCTGCATGTCGCGGAAGTTGGTGCCGTAGATACCGCCGGGGTAACCCGAGTGGCGGTAGTAGACCTTGTCGAGGGCTTTGTTGCCCGTGACGCGGATCTTGGCTGCGTTGATGATGACGATGAAGTCACCGGTATCGACGTGAGGCGTGTAAATGGCCTTGTGTTTGCCGCGCAAACGGAGAGCCACTTCACTGGCAACTCGTCCGAGGACCTTGTCGGTCGCGTCAATCACAAACCACTCGTGCGTCACGTCAGCGGGTTTTGCGCTGAACGTTTTGGTCATGAGTTTTCTCTTGGAGAGGTGGTTTGGCGGCTCTTTTCCACGGTCGGTCGTTCTCTGACGGAACGCTCTTAGGTGGGTTTGAATGCTTCGCCGCGGAGCCAGCAGTTCGCTGCGAAGCCCACGATTGTACGAAATTACCGGCTTCCTTGGCAAATGCGTCGTGCTCAGTGGTCTGAGGATGTGGCCAAACGGCTACCATCCGTGGATGTTCAGCTATCGACACGCCTTCCACGCCGGCAACCACGCCGACGTGCTCAAGCACACCACCCTCATCGCCACGCTGCGTCATCTGATGCAGAAAGAGGCCGGCATCACCCTGGTCGACACCCACGCCGGCGCCGGCCTGTACCGGCTGGATGGTGACTACACAGAAACCGGGGGCGAGGCCAAGGACGGCGTGGTCAAGCTGATGGCGGCCCTGCGCGCGGCCGATCAGCCACCCGTGAAGGATGTGTCGCCCGCGATCGACGACTACCTCGACATCATCGCGGGCTTCAATCCGTCGGGCGCGTTGCGCGTCTACCCCGGCTCGCCCTTCGTGATGCAGCAGCTCATGCGCACCGAGTCGCGCGACCGGCTCAAGCTGTTCGAACTGCACCCCACCGACAGCAAGACACTCGCGGCCAACATTGCCCAGCTCGACGCCGGCCGCCAGATCGCAGTGGCGCGAGAAGATGGATTTGAAGGTTTGCGCCCGCTGCTGCCGCCGCCGCCGTCGGCCACCGGCTCCAAGCGTGCCGTGGTGTTGATCGACCCGAGCTACGAGATCAAGAGCGACTACGGCAAAGTGAGTGCCTGCATACAAGAGGCGATCAAACGTTTCCCGACCGGTACCTATCTGGTCTGGTATCCGGTGATTCCAAGGCCGGAAGCACACGATCTGCCGCGCCGCCTCAAGACGCTGGCCAACCAGGCGCAGAAGCCCTGGCTCAATGCCACTTTGGCCATCGGTCAGGATCCGACGCATGGCCCGGACGACCGGCCGGGGCTGACCGCCAGCGGCATGTTCGTGATCAACCCACCGCACACGCTCAAGGCCGTGCTTCAGGCGGCGCTGCCGCAGTTGCTGACCCACCTGGGTCGGGGCCGGGGCAAGTCGCAAGCGCTCGAATCGGGCGGCTGAACGGCCCCCGCTCAGAGCGGCCGGGCCAGCGACATGGTCCAGTAGCGGCCGTAGTTGCTCCCGGTTTGCGAGACACAACTCACGGCCACATCGCGGAATTCGGCGCGCATGATGTTCGCGCAATGGCCTGGGCTGGCCAGCCACCCCGACACCACGTCCGCCACGGTCGACTGACCGGCCGCGATGTTTTCCCCCGCGAACGACCACGCATAGCCTTCGTCGGTGATGCGGCGGGAAAACGTGCGGCCGTCCTGGCTGGTGTGTGAGAAGTAGTTGTTGACCGCCATGTCGCGCGAGTGGCGCGCGGCGGCCGAAAACAAACGATCGTTCCAGGCCAGTGGGGTCGCGGCAGGCAGGGTGTTGGTGCCGCAGGTGCGTGGCTGGGCGCGTGCCGCATTGATCTGCTGCAACAGCTCGGCCCGAAAGTTCGCCAGGCCGCAAGACGTGGTGGCATCCAGCGCCACCAACGCCGTGGCACCGCCGGTGGACGGCGCCGCGCCCGTGGCGCTCACGGGTGTCGGGCCCACGGTGGCTGGTGCGGCGGCGGACGGTCCGTCATCGCCTCCACCGCCGCAGGCCGACAGGCACAGCGCCAGCCCCAGGGCGGTCGAACAACGGACGGCGGTTTTGAGGGAACGGCGCGGGGCGGGTGGGCGTTTGTGCATGACGCGCACTGTACGGTGGGGCGAGCACGTCGGCGTAAGTGGATGTAGCCGCAAAATTCACCGACCGCTCGGTCGGTTAACTGGCTATACTGCGATCCACGCGCCCGGCCAGCGGCGCAGGAGACGCGCATGTACACCCAGTCGTTCAACGTTCCCGACGCCGACGTGAAGTCCGGCACGCCGCTGAAAGCGGTGCCCCACGACACCGCCCTGCAGGCCCACTTTGACGCCGTGATCGACGCCGACGGCAAGATCGAGCCGCGCGACTGGATGCCCGACGCCTACCGCAAGACGCTGGTGCGCCAGATCAGCCAGCACGCACACAGCGAGATCGTGGGCATGCTGCCCGAGGGCAACTGGATAAGCCGAGCGCCCAGCCTCAAGCGCAAGGCCATCCTGGTGGCCAAGGTACAGGACGAAGGCGGTCATGGTCTCTACCTTTACAGCGCGGCCGAGACCCTGGGCACCAGCCGCGATCAGATGTTCGACGCGCTGCACTCGGGCAAGGCCAAGTACAGCTCGATCTTCAACTACCCCACCCTGACCTGGGCCGATGTCGGTGTGGTTGGCTGGCTGGTGGACGGCGCGGCGATCATGAACCAGATCCCGCTGTGCCGCTGCAGCTTCGGGCCGTACGCGCGCGCCATGATCCGTGTGTGCAAGGAAGAGAGCTTCCACCAGCGCCAGGGCTTCGAGTCGCTGATGACCATGATGCAGGGCACGGCCGAACAAAAGGCCATGGTGCAGGACGCGGTGAACCGCTGGTGGTGGAAGTGCCTGGCGATGTTCGGCCCGCCCGACGCCGACAGCCCCAACAGCGTGCAGGGCATGCGCTGGGGCATCAAACGCATCAGCAACGACGACCTGCGCCAGAAGTTCGTGGACGCGACCGTGCCGCAAGCGGAGGTGCTGGGGGTGACGCTGCCCGACCCCGATCTGAAATGGAACGAGGCGCGTGGTCACCACGATTACGGCCAGATCGACTGGGACGAATTCTGGGCCGTGGTCAACGGCGACGGCCCCTGCAACAAGGAACGCCTGGCCACACGCGTGAAGGCCTGGAACGACGGCGCCTGGGTGCGCGAAGCGGCGCTGGCCCACGCGGCAAAACAACAGGCTCGCGCCATGAAGGAGGCGGCATGAACACGAGCCCTCACCCCAACCCTCTCCCAGAGGGAGAGGGAGCAAAAGCCCTCAAGGAATGGCCGCTTTGGGAAGTGTTTGTGCGCAGCAAGCAGGGCCTTGAACACAAACACTGCGGCAGCCTGCACGCCAGCGACGCGCCCCACGCGCTGCAGATGGCGCGTGATGTGTACACGCGCCGCCAGGAAGGCGTGAGCATCTGGGTCGTGCCGTCCAACAGCATCACGGCCAGTGAGCCCGACAGCAAGGACAGCTTCTTCGACCCGGCTGCCGACAAGGTGTACCGCCACCCGACCTTCTACGAAATCCCCGACGCAGTGGGGCACATGTGATGGTCTCGGCATGGACCCACGCACCCGTGGACTACCTGCTGCACCTCGCCGACAACGCGCTGGTACTCGGCCAGCGCAACGCCGAGTGGTGCGGCCACGGGCCGGCGCTGGAAGAGGATCTGGCCCTGGCCAACAACAGCCTGGATTTGCTGGGCCAGGCCCGCATGCTCTACCAGCACGCCGCCACACTCATCAACGACGACACTGACCTCGCGCCACGCTTCCAGCACCTGCAAGGCGCGCGCACCGATGGCCGTGTGACCGAAGACACCCTGGCCTACTTCCGCGACACGCACGAGTTCCGCAACCTCACGCTGCTGGAGCTGCCGCACAGCGGCGCGCTGGCCAGCACCGCCTCGGGCGACCGCGACTACGCCACCACCATCACGCGCAACTTTCTCTACAGCGCACTCATGGTGCTGGTGTGGGATCGGCTGCAGACCTCGGCCGACGCGCAGCTGGCCGCCATAGCCGCCAAGTCGCTGAAGGAGGTGCGCTACCACCTGCGCCACGCAAGCGACTGGCTGGTGCGCTTTGGCGACGGCACCGACGAATCACACGCCCGCGCGCAAGCCGCGCTCAACCACCTGCTGCCGTATTGCCAGGAGTTCTGGATTGGCAGCGAGGCCGAAACGCAAGCGGTGCAGAGCGGCACGGGCGTGGATGTCGTCAGCCTCAAGGCCGACTGGGACGCGCTGGTGGACGACACCGTGCAAGAAGCCACGCTCAAGCGTCCGGCGGTGCAAGGTTACGTGCCGCAGGGCAAGCTGGGTGTGCATTCAGAGCACATGGGTTTCCTGCTCGCCGAGATGCAGAGTCTGGCGCGCACGCATCCGCAAGCGGTGTGGTGAAGCACGCCATGCAAGCCACGGAGCACGACCACGCCGCGATCTGGGCCGCGCTCGCCGACCTGAGCGACCCCGAAATCCCCGTGGTGAGCCTGAGCGAACTCGGCATCCTGCGCGAGGTGCGCACCGGGGTCGACGGCACACCCGAGGTGGTGATCACGCCCACCTACAGCGGCTGCCCGGCCATGGGGCAGATCGAGGACGACGTGCGCACTGCCCTGTCCAACGCAGGCATCGACGCGCGCGTGGTCACACAACTCGCCCCCGCCTGGACGACCGACTGGATGAGCGAGGCTGCGCGCGAGAAGCTGCGCGCCTACGGCATCGCGCCGCCGCAGTGCGGCAGCAGTGCCAATACGGGCAGCAACGTGCTGAAGTTTTCGCGACAGGCACTGCAGCGCGAGGCGGTGCCCTGTCCCCAGTGCGGCTCGACCCACACGACTGAAACCTCGCCCTTCGGCTCCACCGCGTGCAAAGCCATGTACCGCTGCCTCGACTGTCTCGAGCCCTTCGACTACTTCAAACCCTATTGACGCCATGAGCACCGCACCCCGCTTCCACGAGCTGCCCATCGCGCGCATCAGCCCCGAGGCCGCGGGCGCGGTGGCCATCACCCTGGCGATCCCGCCCGAGCAGCGCATGGCGTTTGCATTCGAGCCGGGTCAGTTCCTCACCCTGCGCGCCACCATCGCCGGGCAAGACGTGCGGCGCAGCTATTCCATCAGCAGTCCGCGCAGCCTGCTCACGCAGCGCGGTGAGCTCACGCTGGGCATCCGGCCGGTGGAGGGTGGTGTGTTTTCCAACTGGGCCGCCAGCGAACTCAAGGCCGGTGACACGCTCAAGGTGATGCCGCCCGACGGCCGCTTCACCGTGCACAAGCCGCGCGCGCTGCACCGCGTGGGCTTCGCGGCGGGCTCGGGCATCACACCCATCCTCTCGCTCATGGCGAGCACGCTCGAAGAATCGCCCACCTCGAAATTCACCCTGGTCTACGGCAACCGCCGCATGGACAGTGTGATGTTCAACGAAGCGCTGCAGGACCTGAAAGACAAGCACGCCGGCCGCCTCACGCTGATCCACATCCTCTCGCGCCAGGCGCAAGAGGTGCCGCTGCTCGAAGGCCGCATCAACAGTGACAAGGTGCGAGCGCTCATCGCCACGCTGCTGCCGGTGGCCAGCATGGACGAGGTGTTCATCTGCGGGCCCGAAGCCATGATCGACGCGACCGAAAAGGCCTTGCTCGACGCCGGCGTGCGGCCCGACCGTGTGCACACCGAGCGCTTCACCTCGCCCACGCTCGACGCCCTGCCCGCCGCAGCGCGCAAGGCGGTGGTGCTCGGCCATGCCGACGCCGCCGTGCGCACCGAGGGTGAAGTCGCGCTCACCGTGCTGCTCGACGGCAAGCCGCACACACTGCGCATGAACCGCGACGAGCGCGTGCTCGACGTGGCGCTCAACGCCGGCCTGGACCTGCCGTGGTCGTGCCGCGGCGGCGTGTGCTGCACCTGCCGCGCCAAGGTGATGCAGGGCTCGGTGGCGATGGAGAAAAACTACACCCTGGAACCCTGGGAAACCGACAAGGGTTTTGTGCTGAGCTGCCAGGCGCGCCCCACGAGCGATCACCTGGTCATCAGCTTTGATGAACGCTGAGGCGCTGCCTCAGCGGCGTCTCAGAAGCGCCAGCCCAGACCGACACCGAGCAGCACCGGGTCCACTTTGAAGGTGCCGATGTTGCTGCCGCTGGCGATCACGTCGGTCTTGATGTAGACCTTCTTCACGTCGACGTTGAGGTACAGGTTCTTGGACAGCGGAAAGTCCACGCCCGCCTGGAACGCCAGACCCACGCTGTTGCGCTTGAGATCGGCACCACCACCCAGCAGATCCACCGAGCTGAAGCGCGTGTAGTTCAGGCCGGCGCCGACGTAGGGCTTGATGCCGCTGGCGTGGTTGAAGTGGTACTGCAGTGTGAGCGTGGGCGGCAGGTGCTTCAGCGTGCCGATCTGCGTGGCGCCGGCGTACACGCGCTGCTTTTGCGGCACGGTCAGCACCAGCTCGGCCGCCAGGTTGGGGCTGAAGAAGTAGGTGAAGTCGACTTCGGGCAGCGTCTTGTTGTCGATCGACAGCGCCAGGCCGGTGCTGTCCTTGTTGGCGCTGTCCAAGTGAACGGCGCGGGCGCGCACCAGCAAGGAGCCCGCGATGAAGTCTTGTGCAACAGCCGCACCCGATGCCAGCAGCGCGAAGGTGGCCAGGGCCAGAGTGGTCTTTTTCATGGTGTTCAGTGATCGAGCCGGGAACATTCCCAAGACCGATTACAGAAGAACACCACCCGTGGAATGTTGCGCTGCATCAATGCGCGCGGCGGGTCGCAAGGCCGCAACGCAAGCCTTTGACGCAGATCAACAGCTCAGTCGCGCAGCACCACGATCGTGGCCACGCCCATCGTGAGCAAGCCGATCTGCTGGGCCGCTGCGCGGCTCAGATCGATGACGCGGCCGCGCACGTGGGGACCCCGGTCGTTGATGCGCACCGCCACTTCCCGCCCGTTGGCGAGGTTGCGCACCCGCACGCGCGTGCCGAAGGGCAAGGTCTTGTGCGCGGCGGTGAGATCGTGCATGTTGAAGGTCTCACCACTGGCCGTGCTCCGGCCATGAAAACGAGGTCCGTACCAGGAGGCGCGACCGCGCTCGATCTCACGGTCGCGTGTGGTGTCCACCCCATCGGGCGTATGAGGCGGCACCGCATCCGGAGGGGCCGGCACCACCGCGCCCACCACGGGCGCCTCTCCCGGTGCGGGAGCCGTGGACACGGTTGGCGCAGACGGCATCTGCGTCGCACAGCCGCCGAGCCACAACACGGTGGCCAGGGCGAGTGTGAACGCGGATTTGAAGCTCATGACAACTGCAGCCGCTTGGCGATTTCCAGCGTCGCCACGCTCTGGTTCATGGTGTAGAAGTGCAGCGCCGGCACACCGCCGTTGCGCAGCTGGTCGCACAGGTCTGTGACCACGTCCAAGCCGAAGGACTTGATGGACGCCGTGTCGTCACCGAACGCCTGCAGGCGCAGACGGATCCATCGCGGGATCTCGGCACCGCTCGCGTCCGAAAAGCGCATCAGCTGCGTGGAGCTGGTGATGGGCATGATGCCGGGCACCACCGGCACGTCGGCACCGAGCTTGTAGGCGTCGTCCACGAAACGGAAGTAGGCGTCGCTGTTGTAGAAGTACTGGGTGATGGCCGAGTGCGCGCCAGCGCGCACCTTGGTCACGTAGGCATTCAAGTCGGACTCGGGCGACTTCGCCTGCGGATGCACCTCCGGGTAGGCCGCCACCTCGATGTGGAAATCGTCACCGGTCTCGCTGCGGATGAAAGCCACCAGGTCGCTCGCGTAATGGAATTCACCGCCCGCGCCATAGCCGCTGGGCAGATCACCTCGCAGCGCCACCAGACGCTTCACGCCCATGGCCTTGAGCGTGGCGAGCTGCTCGCGCACCGAGACCTTGGTGGCGCCGATGCACGAGAAGTGCGAGGCCGCCGGCACCGACTCGGCGAGGATGTCGCGCACGGTGTTGAAGGTGCCTTCCTGCGTGGAACCTCCGGCGCCGTAGGTGACCGAGCAGAACTCGGGCTTCAAGGGGTACAGCTGTTGGCGCACCGCGCGCAGCTTCTCCACGCCTTCGGGCGTCTTGGGCGGAAAAAATTCAAAACTCACGGGCAGGCCCATGGGGTTCTCCAAAGATGGGGGTTGGCCCAGCCAGCGGCCTTCAGGCCGGCAGGCAGGCGAACACCAGAAATTCGCGGTTGCCGTCACCACCGGTGATCGGGCTCTCGAAGTAGTCCAGCAGCACGAGGCCGCTGTCTTTCGCCACCTGCTCGATGCGCTCGCGCACCAGCGGGTAGCTCGCGTCGCTCTTGACCAGACCGCCCTTGCCGATGTGCTCGGGCTGCAGTTCGAACTGCGGCTTGACCAGCATGAGCACATGCCCGCCCGGCTTGAGCAAGGGCACGAGCGCGGGCCACACCAGCGTCTGCGAGATGAAGGACAGGTCGCCCACGATGAGGTCAAAGGGTGCGGCGGCTGATTCGCCACCCGCATCCGTCAACGCTGCGTTGGTGAGATCGCGCGCATTGCAGCGTTCGATGCACACCACCCGCGCGTCATCACGCAGACGCGGATGCAACTGGCCCTGGCCCACGTCAACGCCCACCACCTGATGGGCGCCGCGCTGCAGCAGGCAGTCGGTGAAACCACCGCTGCTTTGGCCCACGTCGAGACAACGCAGGCCGCGCACGTCGAGTGCCACGCGTTGCAGCGCACCGTCAAGCTTGAGGCCACCGCGCGAAACGAATCGCGTCTCGGCGTTGTCCACCGCCTGCAGCTCCACCGTCTCGCGCAGCTCCTGGCCGTTCTTCGAGACGGTGGCCCAGTCGCCCGGCAACAGGCGCCAGCGCACACCCGACGCGATCAGGCGCTGCGCTTGCGATTTGGACGCCGCCAGCCCGCGCTCGACGAGCAGTTGGTCTGCCCGCATGCGGATCAGTAACGGTAGGTGTCGGCTTTGTAAGGGCCGGCTTTGCTCACACCGATGTAGGCCGCCTGCTCGTCGCTCAGTTCGGTCAGCATCGCGCCGACTTTCTTCAGGTGCAGACGCGCGACTTTTTCGTCCAGGTGCTTGGGCAGCACATAGACCTTGCCGGCTTCGTACTGGTCCTGCTTGGTGAACAGCTCGATCTGCGCGATGGTCTGGTTGGCGAAGCTCGACGACATCACGAAGCTGGGGTGGCCGGTGGCGCAACCCAGGTTCACCAGGCGTCCCTTGGCCAACAGGGTGATCTTCTTGCCGTCGGGGAAGGTGATGTGGTCGACCTGGGGCTTGATCTCGTCCCACACGCACTTTTCGAGCGATGCCACGTCGATCTCGTTGTCGAAGTGACCGATGTTGCAGACGATGGCTTCGTCTTTCATGGCGGCCATGTGCTCGTAGCGGATCACGTTCTTGTTGCCGGTGGCGGACACGAAGATGTCGCACTTGTCGGCGGCGTATTCCATGGTCACGACCTTGAAGCCTTCCATCGCGGCCTGCAGGGCGTTGATGGGGTCGATCTCGGTGACCCACACCTGGGCGCTGAGGGCGCGCAGGGCCTGGGCCGAGCCCTTGCCCACGTCACCGTAACCAGCGACCACACAGACCTTGCCGGCGATCATCACGTCGGTGGCGCGCTTGATCGAGTCGACCAGCGACTCGCGGCAGCCGTACAGGTTGTCGAACTTGCTCTTGGTCACGCTGTCGTTGACGTTGATGGCGCGGAACTGCAGCGTGCCCTTGGCCGACATCTCGTTCAGGCGCAGCACGCCGGTGGTGGTCTCTTCGGTCACGCCGATGATCTGAGCCGCCTTGCGGGTGTACCAGGTCTTGTCTTCGGCCAGCTTGGCCTTGATGGCGTTGAACAGGCAGATCTCTTCTTCGCTCTGGGGGTTGTTCAACACAGACGCGTCCTTCTCGGCGCGCTGACCCAGGTGCATGAGCAGGGTGGCGTCGCCGCCGTCGTCCAGGATCATGTTGGGGCCTTCGCCTTCGGTGCCGGCGGCGCCGAATTCAAAGATGCGGTGGGTGAAGTCCCAGTACTCGTCCAGCGACTCGCCCTTGTGCGCGAACACCGGCGTGCCGTTGGCCACCAGCGCGGCGGCGGCGTGGTCCTGCGTCGAGAAGATGTTGCACGACGCCCAGCGCACGCTGGCACCCAGCGCCTGCAGGGTCTCGACCAGCACGGCGGTCTGGATGGTCATGTGGATGCTGCCGGTGATGCGCGCGCCCTTGAGCGGCTGCGCCTTGGCAAACTCTTCGCGGATGGCCATCAGGCCGGGCATTTCGGTCTCGGCGATCTTGACTTCCTTGCGGCCCCATTCGGCCAGGGCAATGTCGGCGATCGCGCAATCGGTGAAGGTGGGGTTGTTCAGACGTGCATTCATGGTTCGCTCCGGTAAGGATGGATGAACCACATCGGCGGGCGAAAAAAAGCTCATCGCACGGGATGTGGATGAGCGTCGTTGCATGGATGGTCCGAGCCTCACGCCCCGCTGCTGACTTCGTCAGTGGGGGCGCTGCAACGCTCCTCGGATGCGGGATTTTAGCCCAGCATCTTTCCGCGTGGGTGTTTGTGGGGTCTCAAACCCGGACTTCCAACACATTGATGAGAAGGCCTGTGCGACACTGCCGGCCCCATGCCGACCCTGCCCACGCCCTCCCTGCTCGCCCTGTGGCCCAGAGCGGAACGCGCCCGAATCCACGGGGTGCTGACCGACATCGACGACACGCTCACGACCGACGGCGCCATCACGTCCGACGCACTCGACGCCCTGCACCGCCTGCGCGCCGCCGGTCTGCCCGTGCTGGCCATCACGGGTCGGCCGGCCGGCTGGAGCGAGGCCTTTGCCCTGGCCTGGCCGGTGGACGCGATCGTGGCGGAGAACGGTGCGGTGGCGCTGTGGCGCGGTGACGACGGCCAGCTTTGCCGGGATTATTTGCAGGACGCAACCACACGAGCCACCAACTTCGCCCGGCTGCAAGCCACGGCTCAGCGCGTGTTGCGCGAGCTGCCGCAGGCCCGCCTGGCCACCGACAGCCCCGGGCGCGAGACCGACATCGCCATCGACCACAGCGAGTTCGCGCACTTGAATGAAGCGGAGATCGCACAGGTGGTGGGGCTCATGCGCAGCGACGGCCTCAACGCCACGGTGAGCTCGATCCACATCAACGGCTGGATCGGCGACCACGACAAGCTCGCGGGCGCGCGCTGGATCGTGCGCCAGCGCCTGGGTCGCGACCTCGACGCCGTACTCGACCGCTGGGTCTATGTGGGCGACTCGACCAACGACGCGCGCATGTTCGGCCATTTCCCGCACAGCGTGGGCGTGGCCAACGTCGCGCGCTTCTGGGCCGCGCTCAGCCACCATCCGCGCTTTGTGGCGCAAGGCAAACGCGGAGCGGGTTTTGCCGAAGTGGCCAACGCGGTGCTGGAGGCCAGGGCATGACCGAGCACCCGCTGCCACCCCAGCACAGCCAAGCCCTCACCGGCACCGCGCCGCCCGTGCGGGTGCCCGCGCAAGCCCGGCTCGGCCTGGTGGCCATCTTCGGCTCCACCTTCTTCCAGTTGGTGGGCTACTTCATGCTCATGCCGCTGCTGCTCTTGCGGCTCAAGGGTGACGGCGTGTCCACTGCGCTGGCCGGCATCTTCGTGGCCACCGGCTGGCTGGGCGTGTTCGCCATGACGCCGTTCGCCTCGGCCATCACGCAGCGCCTGGGCCGCCGACCGTCGCTGTGGCTGGCGGCCTTCGTGCCGGTGATCGCCATCACCGGCTTTCTGTTCAGCGACTCGCTGGTGCTGTGGTTCGTCTGCATCCTCATCGAAGGCATGGCCGCCGGCCTGCGCTGGGTGTTGGCCGAAGCCATCGTGGCCGAGTTTTCACCGCCCACACAACGCGGGCGCAACGTCGGCATTTTCGAAACCATGGTCGGCACCACCTTCGTGCTCGGCCCGCTGGTGCTGGCCTGGTTCGGCGCACAGAGCGATGCCGCGCTCTGGCTGGCGCTGGCGCTCACCGTGTTCGGTCTGGCCTGGAGCCTGCTCATTCCGCGCCTGCCGGCCGCCGCCGATGCGCACGACGCCAAGGTCGGCCTCTCGGGCGTGTGGCACGCGTTGCGCCTGCACCCGTTGATCATGGCGGTGGGGTTTGTCGGGGGCTTCTTCGAGAGCGGCCTCACGTCGATCCTGCCGCTGTACGGTCTGGCGCTGGGCCTGGGCGCCACCGCCGCCGCCTTGCTGGTCTCGGCCAGCGGACTGGGCAGCGCCATCATGATGCTGCCCGCCGGCATGCTGGCCGACCGCCTGGCCCACCACCCCACGCAGCGCTGGGGCAACGCGCGCGACACGCGCCTGAAGATCATGCGGCTGTGCGCGCTGATCACGCTGCTGGCCACCCTGGTCATTCCCTTCGTGGCCGGCACACCCTGGCTCGCGGCGCCGGTGGCGTTTCTCTGGGGCGGGGCCGGCGGCAGCCTCTACACGCTGGCCATGATCGACATCGGCTCGCGCGAAGAGGGCATCACGTTGGTCAACAGCACCGCTGTGCTGGTGCTGTCGTACACGCTGGGCGGCGTTCTCGCCCCCGCGCTGGGCGCAGCGGCCCTGCAGTGGGCGCCCACGGTGGGGTTTCCGGTGCTGTTGCTGTCGGTGGCCGGCTTGGGTTGGTGGCTGTTGAGACGGGCGGCAACGTCCCCAGCTGCGGGAACCCCACCGGGTTAAGCTGCTCCCACGGGTGCGCCCCGTGTTTCCCGCCCTGCGAAAGGACCCACCCCATGGCCATCCCCTGGCTGCTCGCCCTCAAAGTGATCCCCTGGGGCGACGTGATCGAACACGCGCCCAAGGTGCTCAACGCCGCCCGCAAGCTGATGGACCGGCAGAAGTCGCCCGAGACCGCGCCCGCCACCGCCGCGCCCATGGACCTGGTGTCGGACACACCACCCAGTCTGGGTGAGCTGCGCAACCGCCTGATCGAAGCGCGGCAATTGATCGACCAGCAAACGCAGACACAGACCCAGATGGCGCAGACCCTGGCCGAACTCGCCGAGCAGAACGCGCGCCTGGTGGCGGCCGTGGAATTGCTGCGTGTGCGCACCCGCGTGTTCATGTTCGTCATCGCCGCGCTGGTGGTCGGCGTGGTCGTGCTGTTCGCGCGCTGATCAGCCCCGTTCGCTCTTCAGGTGGGCATCGCACCCCACACCGGCGGCAATCCATCGATGCGCCAGCTTCTGCAGCACCGGCGCTGCCCAGCGCCAGCGCGGGCCCAGCACACCGGCCGCGTCGGTGATGGCGCCGCAGCGGTAGACCGCTTGCGCGTCGTCCCAGCGCAGTGCGTCACACGCCCCGCTGCGCTTGCGTGAAATCACCTGCCCCAGCGGGCAGGGCTCGGCCAGGCAACACACCCCACAACCATTGCACGGCGCGCCCAGCGCGGGCTGCGCCGGGGCGGATGGGTGGATGTGGATGACCTGGTGCTGCACCGGCGCAGCTTAGCTCAGCCCCCGGCCAGCGCGTGGCGGGCGCGCGCGGCGATGCTGTCGGCGTCCACCTGGAAGTAGGCGCGCAACGCAGCGCGCGTGTCGCTGCGGCCAAAGCCGTCGGTGCCCAGCGTTGCGCACGCGCGGCCGGCCGGCAGCCACGGGCGCACGCTGTCGGGCAGGGCGCGCACGTAGTCGCTGGCCATGACGATGGGGCCGCGCGTGCCGGCCAGCAGTTCGCCCAGGTAGGGTTGCTCACTGGCGGCGCAGGCCTGGCCGTTGCGCGCCAGCTCGCTCCAGCTGGTGATGCTGAACACGTCCGCACCGATGCCCTCGGCCGCCAACGCCTCTGCCGCGCGGACCACCTCGCCGAGGATCGCGCCCGAGCCCAGCAGCGTGACGCGCGGGCCCTGCGCCGGGCCGTGGCTGGCGAAGCGGTAGCCGCCGCGCAACACACCAGCCTCGGCACCCGCCGGCAGGTCGGGCATGGCCACGTTCTCGTTCATGAGCGTCACGTAATAAAACACATCCTGCTGCTCCACCAGCATCTCGCGCATGCCGGCGTCGATGATCACGGCGAGCTCGCCCGCGAAGGCCGGGTCGTAGGCCTTGCAGTTGGGAATGGTCGCGGCCACCAGGTGGCTGCTGCCGTCCTGGTGCTGCAGGCCTTCACCACCCAGCGTGGTGCGCCCCGAGGTGGCGCCGAGCAGGAAGCCGCGCGAGCGCTGGTCGGCCGCGGCCCAGATCGCGTCGCCCACGCGCTGGAAACCGAACATGGCGTAGTAGATGTAGAACGGCAGCATGGCCAGGCCGTGCACGCTGTAGCTGGTGGCCGCCGCCGTCCAGCTCGCCAGGGCGCCGGCTTCGCTGATGCCTTCTTCGAGGATCTGGCCGTCCAGCGCCTCGCGGTAGCTGAGCACCGAGCCGATGTCTTCGGGCGCGTAGCGCTGGCCCACGCTGCTGTAAATGCCGACCTGCTTGAACAGGTTGGCCATGCCGAAGGTGCGCGCCTCGTCGGCCACGATGGGCACCACACGCGGGCCCAGTTGCGGGTCCTTGAGCAGGTTGCCCAGCATGCGCACAAAGGCCATGGTGGTGCTCATGACCTTGCCGTCGGCCTTGAGCGCAAAGGTGGCGTAGGCGTCGATGGCCGGCACCGGCACCACGGCGCACGCGGTCTCTCGGCGCGGCATCGAGCCCCCCAGCCGTGCGCGGTGTTCGCGCAAATAGCGCATCTCGGCGCTGTCCTCGGCCGGCTTGTAGAAGGCCATGCCGCGCGCCTGTTCGTCGCTCAGCGGCAGGTTGAAGCGGTTGCGGTATTCGATGAGTTCGTCGCCGTCGAGCTTCTTCTGGCTGTGCGTGGTCATCTTGCCCTGGCCAGCGCTGCCCATGCCGTAGCCCTTTTTGGTGTGGGCCAGGATCACCGTGGGCTGGCCACGGTGGGCAGCGGCCGCGGCGTAGGCGGCGTGGATCTTCACCAGGTCGTGGCCGCCGCGCTTCAGGCGGTCGATCTGCTCGTCGGTCATGCCCTGGGCCAGCGCGGCCAGCTCGGGGTTCTGGCCAAAGAAGTTGTCGCGGTTGAAGCGGCCGTCTTTCGCGGCGAAGGTCTGCATCTGGCCGTCCACCGTGTCGCCCAGGGCTCGGGCCAGCGCGCCGTTGGTGTCGCGCGCAAACAGGCCGTCCCAGTCGCTGCCCCACACCAGCTTGATCACGTTCCAGCCCGCGCCGGCGAACAGGCGTTCGAGCTCGTCGATGATGCGGCCGTTGCCGCGCACCGGGCCGTCCAGGCGCTGGAGGTTGCAGTTGACCACCCACACCAGGTTGTCGAGCTTCTCGCGCGCGGCCAGGGTGAGTGCGCTCATGCTCTCGGGCTCGTCCATCTCGCCGTCGCCGAACACGCCCCACACCTTGCGGTGCGCCGTCTCCAGCAGGCTGCGATGGCCCAGGTAGTGCATGAAACGCGCGTGGTAGATCGAGCTGATCGGGCCGATGCCCATGGAGCCGGTGGGGAACTGCCAGAAGTCGGGCATGAGCCAGGGGTGCGGGTAGCTGGAGAGGCCGCGCGCACCGGCCGCCGGCGCGGTGATTTCCTGGCGGTAGTGCAGCAGGTCGTTTTCGCCCAGGCGGCCTTCAAGAAACGCGCGCGCGTACACGCCGGGCGCGCTGTGCGGCTGGAAGAACACCAGGTCACCATCGCGCCCCGCGCGAAAGAAATGGTTGAAGCCGGTCTCGAACAAATCGGCGGCGCTGGCGTAGCTGGCGATGTGGCCGCCGAGTTCGCCATAGGCCTGGTTGGCGCGCGCCACCATGGCGAGTGCGTTCCAGCGCATCAACGAAGCCAGCCGCTCCTCGACCGCGAGATCGCCCGGGAACACCGGCTGGTCGTCGGCGGCGATGGTGTTCAGGTAGGGCGTGTTGCGCTCGGGCTGCCAGCCCACCCGCTGCGTGCCGGCCAGGCGCGCGAGCTCGTCGAGCATCTGGCGCGCGCGTTGTGGGCCCTGGCTCTGCAACAAGGCCAGAAACGCCTCGCGCCATTCGGCGGTTTCACTCGGGTCGGGATCGTGGTCGGTGTCGGGGCGGGCATTCATGCGTCCACTGTAGCGGCGACACGCCGGCATGTGCTGCCAAAGCACTGGCCCGCCCGCCTTCTGGCGGCACAATCTGCCGCATCTCATTAATTTCACAGAACAACAAGCCATGGATCAGATCGACCGACGCATTCTTGAAGCGCTGCAGAACGACGGCTCGCTGTCCAACGTGGCGCTGGCGCGCCTCGTGGGCCTGTCCCCTTCGCCGTGTCTGGCGCGGGTCAAGGCGCTGGAGGACTCGGGGCTGATCCGCCAGTACGTGGCGCTGGCCGACGCCACGCGGCTGGGCCTGGGGCTGAACGTGTTCATCAACATCAGCCTGAAGACGCAGCGCAAGGAGGCGCTGGCGCGCTTCGAGGAGCGCATCGCCGACCACGACGAGGTCATGGAGTGTTACCTCATGACCGGCGACTCGGACTATCTGATCCGCGTGGTGGTGGCCGACATGGCGGCGCTGGAGCGCTTCATCCTGGACCGGCTGGCGCCGATTCCCGAGGTGGAGAAGATCCGCTCCAGCTTCACGCTCAAGCAGGTGCGGTACAAGACCGCGCTGCCGCTGCCGCGCGGTTGAAAGATCAGCTGCGCGCCAGCACCGGCCCCAGCACGCGCCCGGTGTGCGTGTCCAGCCGCACCACCTCGTCGGGCGGTGCCGCGGCCACGATGAGGCCGCCGCCGCCACCGCCCTCGGGGCCGAGGTCGATGATCCAGTCGGCTTCGGCCATCACGTCCAGGTCGTGCTCGATCACCACCACGCTGTGCCCGCCGTCCACCAGGCGGTGCAGCACGCGGATGAGTTTTTCCACGTCGGCCATGTGCAGGCCCACGGTGGGTTCGTCCAGCACGTACAAGGTGTGCGGCGGCTTCTGGCCACGGCGCGTGATGTCGTCGCGCACCTTGCTGAGCTCGGTCACGAGCTTGATGCGCTGCGCCTCACCGCCACTGAGCGTGGGGCTGGGCTGGCCCAGCGTGAGGTAACCCAGGCCCACGTCTTTCAACAGCTGCAGCGGGTGGCCGATGCTGGGCATGGCGGCGAAGAAATCGACCGCTTCGTCCACCTCCATCTGCAACACGTCGCCGATGCTCTTGCCCTTCCAGGTGACGGCCAGCGTCTCGGGGTTGAAGCGCGCGCCGTGGCAGACCTCGCAGGGCACCTTCACGTCGGGCAAAAAGCTCATCTCGATGGTGCGCATGCCCTGGCCTTCACAGCCCGGGCAGCGGCCTTCGCCGGTGTTGAAGCTGAAGCGGCCCGGGCCGTAGCCGCGCGCCTTGGCTTCCAGCGTGTCGGCGTACAGCTTGCGCACCGTGTCCCAGAAACCGATGTAGGTGGCCGGGCAACTGCGCGGTGTTTTGCCAATGGGTGTCTGGTCGACTTCGAGCACGCGGTCCACGGTCTCGTAACCACTCACGCTGGCGCAGCCGGACCACGCCGGGTACTGGCCCTTGTCCATCGCATCGCGGCCGGCCTTGGTGCTGCGCTGGGCCACGGCGGCGGCCACGTTGGTCAGCAGCACGTCGCGCGCCAGCGTGGACTTGCCGGAGCCGGAGACGCCGGTGATGACGACCAGGCGCTGCAGCGGGACGGCGGCGTCGAGCTGGTTGAGGTTGTGGAGCTGGGCACGGTGGACGTGGAGCCAGGGGGAACCCTCACCCCTGCCCTCTCCCGCAGGCGGGAGAGGGGGTTTTGCGCTCCCTCGCCCCTCTGGGGAGAGGGCTGGGGTGAGGGGCATCACGGGCCGTCTGGTCTGCAACGGATGTTTCATCGCATGCAGCAGATAGCGCCCGGTCACCGACTCGGGGTTGGCCGACAGGTCGTCCACGCTGCCCTGCGCCACCACACGCCCGCCGCGTTTGCCCGCGCTCGGGCCGATGTCGATGATGTGGTCGGCGCGGCGGATGGTGTCTTCGTCGTGTTCCACCACCACCAGGGTGTTGCCCATGTCGCCGAGCTTGTGCAGCGCGTTGAGAAGGATCGCGTTGTCGCGCGCGTGCAGGCCGATGGTGGGTTCGTCGAGCACGTAACACACCCCTTGCAGGTTGCTGCCGAGTTGTGCCGCGAGGCGGATGCGTTGCGCTTCGCCGCCGCTGAGCGTGGGCGCGCCGCGGTCCAGCGTGAGGTAGTTCAGGCCCACTTCTTCGAGAAAGGCCAGGCGGCTTTCGATCTCGGGCAGCAGGTCGCGGGCGATGCCGGTTTCGCGAACGCTCATCACAAAACTCCGTTCGGGCTGAGCTTGTCGAAGCCCCTGCGTGCCTGGATGCCCTTCGACAGGCTCAGGGCGAACGGCGTTGTTGATCAACCCCTGCACCCACTGCCTCACTTCACGCACCGAGAGCCGCGCCACATCGGCAATGCCCACCGCGCTGAACTTCACCGCGCGGGCCTGGACGTTCAGGCGTGTGCCTGCGCAACCCGGGCAGACCTCGTCCACCAGGTCGTCCACCTCGGGCTCGGCAAAGCTCTGTTCGCGCCCGCGCTCCTTGTCGTCGCGCACCGAATCGTCGAGCACGCTGCGCTGGTCGCGCGAGAGCTTGAGGCCCGTGCCCACGCAGTCGGGGCACCAGCCGTGTTTGCTGTTGTACGAAAACAGGCGCGGGTCGAGTTCGGGGTAGCTGGTGGCGCAGACCGGGCAGGCGCGGGTGGTGGAGAACACCTCGAGCTGGCCGAGCTCGCGGGTGGACGTGCCTTCTTCGAGCGCACGGGCCAGACCGTCGAGCGGGTGCAACACATGCACCACGCCCTTGCCGATTTCCAGCGCCTTGGTGAGCTGGCTGCGCAGCTGTGCCTCGTTGTCGGGGCTCACCACGAAGTCGGCCACCGGCAGCTCGATGGTGTGTTCCTTGAAGCGATCGATGCGCGGGAAGCCGGAGGTGGGGAGGAACTCGCCATCGACGCGCAAATGCGTGTGGCCGCGCGGGCGCGCCCAGTCGGCGAGTTCGGTGTAGACACCCTTGCGGTTCACCACCAACGGCGCGAGCAGGCCGATGTGTTGGCCCGCGTAGCGCTTGAGGATGGCGGCGGCGATGCTGTCGGCACTTTGAGGCATCACGGCCGCGCCGTCGTGCACGCAGTGCTGGGTGCCCAGCTTCACATAGAGCAGGCGCAAAAAGTGCCAGACCTCGGTGGTGGTGCCCACCGTGCTCTTGCGCCCGCCGCGCGAGAGGCGCTGCTCGATCGCGACCGTGGGCGGAATGCCGTAGACCGCGTCCACCTCGGGCCGGCCGGCCGGCTGCACGATGCTGCGCGCGTAGGCGTTCAGGCTCTCCAGGTAGCGGCGCTGCCCCTCGTTGAACAGGATGTCGAAGGCCAGCGTGGACTTGCCCGAACCGCTCACACCCGAGATCACGTTGAACTGGCCGCGCGGGATGTTCACGCTCAGGTTCTTGAGGTTGTGTTCCTTGGCATTGACGATGCGGATGGCGTTGCCATGTTGGTCGCTGCGCCGGGCGGCGGCGGCCAGCCCACTGGACTGGCCCAGGTAGTCGGCCGCGCGGCCTTCGCGCACCGCGTGCACCTCGCCCATGGAGAGCGCGTACTCGCGCAGCGCCCTGGCCGTGTGGCTGCTGGCGTGTTCGCGCACCTGCTCCGGCGGGCCTTCGGCCACCACCAGGCCACCGGCGTCGCCGCCCTCGGGGCCGAGGTCGATCAGCCAGTCGGCCGAGCGGATCACGTCCAGGTTGTGCTCGATCACCACCAGCGAATGGCCGGCGTCGAGCAGCTTGCGCAGGCTGCGCATGAGCTTGGCGATGTCGTCGAAATGCAAGCCGGTGGTGGGCTCGTCGAACAGGAACAACGTGCCCTTGCGCGACAGCGGCTGGCGGCTCGCGCTCGCACTTTTGGAGGCCTCGGCCAGGAAGCCCGCGAGCTTGAGGCGCTGCGCCTCGCCGCCCGAGAGCGTGGGCACGGGCTGGCCGAGCTTCACGTATTCGAGACCCACATCCACGATGGGCTGCAGCACGCGGATGACTTCGCGGTCGTTCGCAAACAGCGCGGCGGCTTCACTGACGGTGAGATCGAGCACGTCGGCGACGTTCATGCTCACCGTTCGCCGTGCGCCAACCCCATCCGTTCGCCCTGAGCCTGTCGAAGGGCTCGCCGAGGTGTTGGCAGGGGCTTCGACAGGCTCAGCCCGAACGGATGTGGGCTCGGCACGAGCGGGCAGCGTGCGTTCGATCTTCACCTCCAGAATTTCCGGCCGGTAGCGCTTGCCGTCGCAGTCCGGGCAACGCAAGTAGACGTCGCTCAGAAACTGCATCTCCACGTGCTCGAAACCCGAGCCGCCGCAGGTGGGGCAACGCCCGTCGCCGCTGTTGAAACTGAACTTGGCGGGCGTGTAGCTGCGCTGGCGCGAGAGCGGGGCATCGGCGAACAGCGCGCGGATCGCATCCCACGCGCCCACATAGCTCACGGGATTGGATCGAGCGGTCTTACCGATGGGCGACTGGTCGACAAACACCACCTCGCCCAGCTGTTCGGCGCCCAGCAGCCGGTCGTGCGCGCCGGGTGTGTCGGTGGACTTGCCGAAGTGGCGCAGCAGCGCGGGGGCCAGCACGTCCTGGATCAGGCTGGACTTGCCCGAGCCCGACACACCGGTGACCACCACCAGGCGCTGCAGCGGGAACTCGACCGACACGTCTTTCAGGTTGTGTTCGCGCGCACCTTCCAGGATGAGGCGGGGCGTGCTGTCGGTCACCGCGCGCTTGAAGCCCATGCCGATGGTCTTGCGCGCGCCGAGGTAAGCGCCGGTCAGCGTATCGGCACTGCGGATCGCCTCGGGCGTGCCGTCGAACACGATCTGCCCACCGCGTTCGCCAGGGCCCGGGCCCATGTCGATCAGGCGGTCGGCGGCCAGCATGACGGCCGGGTCGTGCTCCACCACCACCAGCGTGTTGCCCGCGTCGCGCAGGCGCAGCATCGCATCGTTGATGCGCGCCATGTCGCGCGGGTGCAGGCCGATGCTGGGCTCGTCCAGCACAAACAGCGTGTTCACGAGCGAGGTGCCCAGCGCGGTGGTGAGGTTGATGCGCTGCACCTCGCCGCCGCTGAGCGTGCGGCTCTGGCGGTCGAGCGTGAGGTAACCGATGCCGACCTCGCAGAGGTAACGGATGCGGGTGTTGATTTCGTCGAGGAGGAGTTTGAGGGCCTGGCGCTGGCCCTCACCCCGGCCCTCTCCCGCCAGCGGGAGAGGGAGTGACTCCCCCTCGTTGCCGGAGCCGCTTGTCTTGCCCCCTCTCCCGCTCGCGGGAGAGGGCTGGGGTGAGGGCTCCAGGCTCGCAAAAAACACCCGCAACCGGTCCAGCGGCAACAGCATCAAATCGTGCAGACACAGCCCCGGCAAAGCCTCCACCTGCTCACGGCTCCACTTCACGCCTTTCGGCAAATAGCGCTTCGCCGGCTTCAGCACCGCATCCGCCTGCACCTTCGAACCCAGTCGCCAGAGCAGGCTGTCCGTCTTCAACCGCGCGCCGCCACAACTCGGGCACTCGGTGTAGCTGCGGTACTTGGACAAGAGCACGCGGATGTGCATCTTGTAGGCCTTGCTCTCCAGGTATTCGAAGAACCGGTCCACGCCGTACCAGTGCTGGTTCCACTTGCCGTTCCACTGCGGCGAGCCGGCCCGCACCCAGTGTTTCTGCTCCTCGGTGAGCTTGGCCCAGGGCGTGTCGCGCGGGATGCCGGCCGCTTCGGCGTGCCGCATCATGTCGTCCTGTGCCTCTTTCCACGCGGGCGTCTGGAACACCTTGATCGCCCCCGCGCGCAGCGTGAGCTTGTCGTTCGGAATCACCAGCCCGTAGTCCACCCCGATCACCCGCCCGAACCCCCGGCAGGCCTCGCAAGCCCCCACCGCCGAGTTGAACGAGAACATCGACGGCGTCGGTTCGCTGTAGCGGATGTCGCTCTCGGGGCAATGCAGGCCAGTCGAAAAACGCCAGATCTCCGGCTCGGCCGCCCCATCCAATTGGGGGTCAGATTCCAATTTGAGGGCATAGACCATGAGCTTGCCGCCGCCGCGCTTCAGGCCCACCTCGATGGCCTCCATCACCCGCGCGGGTTCGGTGGTGCCGATGCGGAAGCGGTCGGCCACCACGTCAAGCACCTTGATGGCTTCCATGGGCGCGGCCTTGGCCTTGCCTTTGGTCTTGGCTTTCTCATCCACGGCGGGCGCGGCGCGTTGCACGATGCGTTCGGCCTGCACCCGGGTGTAGCCACTGGCCGAGAGCCATTGCTCGATTTCTTCGGGGGTGGTGCTGGCAGGCAGCTCCACCGGAAAGGTGACGACGAGCCGTGGATCACTCTGCGCCGCGGCACGCGCACTCAGCTCCGCGTAGATCGACTCCGGCGAGTCGTGCCGCACCAGCGCCGCCGTGTCGCGGTCGAACAGCTCGGCGCCGCGTGCAAACAAAAGTTTGAGGTGGTCGTTGAGCTCGGTCATCGTGCCGACCGTGGAGCGCGAACTGCGCACCGGGTTGGTCTGGTCGATCGCAATCGCCGGTGGCACACCCTCCACCCGGTCCACCGCGGGTTTGTCCATGCGGTCGAGGAACTGGCGCGCGTAAGCGCTGAAGGTTTCCACGTACCGGCGTTGGCCCTCGGCAAACAGCGTGTCGAACACCAGGCTGGATTTGCCCGAACCGCTGGGCCCGGTGACCACCGTGAGCTCGCCGGTGCGGATGTCCAGATCGATGTTTTTCAGGTTGTGCTGGCGCGCGCCACGGATGCGGATCAGCCCAGTGCCACCTTCCGTCGGTCGGTCACGTCCCTCATCGTCGGACGCGGGTTGAATCGCGCCCGCAGGCAACTCGGCGGGCAAAAAGGCATCGGACATGCAGGGGCTCCAGAAGGGGACGCAAAGATTCTACGGAGCGACGCGGCATACCCCCCGGCGTGTATGGCATAACCCCACTTTTGCACCAGACCGAGCGACCCGAACTGCGCCCACCTTTTGAGCAACTCCAATGACAAAACCCTTTGTGTCCTGGCCCAAGAACCTCACCACCGTCGGTCTCGCCGGCCTCATCGCCTTCTGTGCGCCCGCTTGGGCCCAACTGCGCATCGGCAACCCCTCGGGCATCACCGGCTCGGTGGCGGCCGGGGTCAAGGAAAACATCGACGGCGCCAAGCTGTACTTTGACGCGGTGAACGCGCGCGGCGGTGTCAACGGCCAGAAGATCGAGCTGGTGTCGGTGGACGACAAGTTCGACCCCAAGGTCACGGTGGAGGTGTCGCGCAAGCTCATCACCGAACAAAAGGTGCTGGCCCTGTTTCTGAACCGGGGCACACCGCATTCACAAGCCCTGCTGCCCATGCTGGCCGAGTTCAAGGTGCCGCTGGTGGGGCCGAGCACTGGCGCGATGGTGTTGCACGAGCCGGTGAACCCCTGGGTGTTCAACGTGCGCGCCACCTACCAGCGCGAAGCAGCGAAGGCCATCGAGCACCTGGCCAGCATCGGCATGACGCGCATCGCGCTGCTGGAGACCGACGACTCCTTCGGCGCCGACTCGGCCGCCGGCGCGCTCAAGGGTTTTGCCACCGTGAAGCAGACCCCAGTGCTGCAAGAGAAATTCCCGCGCGACAAACCCGACTTCACCGAGCTCGCCGCCCGCGTCGCCAAAAGCAACGCCCAGGCGGTGATGGTGATCGGCTCGGCCGGCAACGCCGCCAACGGCATGAAGGCGATCCGCGAAGCCGGCTCGCGCGCACAGCTGGTCACGCTGTCGAACAACGCCTCGGAAGGCTTCATCAAGCTGCTGGGCGAACACGCTCGCGGGGTGATCGTCACGCAGGTGTTTCCCAACGAACGTTCGGTGGCATTCCCGCTGATCAAGGAAGCCCAGGACCTGGCCAGGGCGAAAGGCCTGGAAGGTGTGTCGCCCGCCATGATGGAAGGCTTCGCCGCCGCCAAGGTGGTGGCCGAGGGCCTGCGGCGCGCCGGCCCCAACCCGACCCCGGTGGCCCTGCGCGATGCGCTGGAAGGCATGCGCAACTACGACATCGGCGGCCTGCAGATCAGCTACAGCGCCACCGACCACACCGGTCTGGATTTTTCTGACCTCTCGATCGTGAACGCCAACGGCAAGTTCATGCGCTGAAGCCGGCACAACCGACCCCCTCCGGATGCCCCCGGAGAGTATGTGTAGTTTCAATTAACTACATTGCCCCCTTCGCATGGTGAAGGGGCACCTGATGACCGGTGCACATGCCCGCAGGGCATGACCCGCACCGCAGAACATCAGGGAATCACCACATGAACACTTGTCCGGCGCTGCGCCGTGGTCTGCTCGCGCTCAGCTGCGCAGCCTGGCTCTTCACATCCACCACGCAGGCCCAGCCGGTCAGCACCCCGCCATCGTCTGGCGCCGGCTCGGGCGCCATCTCCATCGGCGACCTGCTCGGCACGCCACCAGCCAGCGGCGGTGGTACCTCAAACGGCGGCGGTGTATCGGCCGGCGGTGGCGGCGCCATGTGCAGCGCCCCGCTGGGCGGCGCCACCTGCGGCGGCGCAGGCCCGGCCTCGCAGGGCAACACCAGCGGCGTGAACACCGGTGCGGGCAACCCCATCAACCTCACCAACGGCAACAAGTTCCAGACCGAAGTCGACCTGCCCGCCCTGCCCGGCGAACTCGGGCTGGAGATCGTGCGCCACTACAACAGCACCCACCGCTACGTACTCGGCCAGCTCGGCGTGGGCTGGCGCCTGTCTTACGAAACCGACCTCTACGTCATCGGGCGCACCGTGCAGATCCTGCAGGCCGATGGCGCTCGCCTCGTCTTCAACATCGACCCGCGCAACCCAAGCCACTGCGCCGGCGCCGACCCCGCCCAGGGCTGGGTGCAGATCCTCACCCGCGACAGCGGCAAGAAGGAATACCTCTGGCACTGGACCCACGGCGAGCACGCCGGGCGCCGCCTGCGCTTTGACGAACGCGGCAAGCTCGTGCAGATCATCGCCCCCAGCGGCGCCCTGCTCTCCCTCGACCACAGCCCGCGCGGCCAGCTGCTCAAGGTGACCGACCCGCAAGGGCGCACCCTGAGCTTCAACCACGGCGGCCTGGCCCACGCGCGCCAGGTGGAAGCGGCGCAGCAACAGCAGCGCCAGGCCAGCGGCGCCGGTCCTCTGGCCGGCAGCGCGGGCGCCATCGCCGTCTTCACCGGCATCCAGAGCATCGACAGCCCCCTGGGCCGCTTCACCTACGAGCAAGGCGTGCCCACCCCCACCCCCACCGGCACCAGCACACCAGAATCCGCAGCCCTGGCTCGCGCCCAGGCCGCCAACCTCGTCCAGGTGAGCCTGCCCACCCACGTGGACCACCGCCAGAGCGCCCACCCTTTTGCCAACCGGCCGGCCAGCAGCAGCACCCTGCGCCGCCAGTACCACTACGAAGACCCCCGCCACCCCCAGGCCCTCACCGGCATCAGCGTGGTGGGCGCAGGCAGCGACGGCCAAGTGATGCAGCAACGCCTGGCCACCTACCAGTACAACGAGCGCGCCCAGGCCGTTCTCAGCGTGCGCGGTGAGCCTCGGCGCACCCGGCTTGCGTCAGATCAAACCAGGGCCGGTTCGCTCGCAGGCACGGCGGGCCGCACGTCCACCGCACAGTACTTCAGTTCGGCGATCTTGCCCACCGGGTCCAGAGCCGGGTTGGTGAGCAGGTTGGCCGCCGCTTCCGCGTAGGCGAACGGGATGAAGGCGGTGTCCAGCGGCATGGCGTCGTCCAGCCGCACCGGCAGCGCCACCGCGCCACGGCGCGAACGCACCTGCGCCACAGCACCCGCCTGCAGCCCCAGCCGCTGCGCGGTGGTGGTGTGCAGGCTCACCACCGGGCCGGGCTCCAGCGCGTCGAGCACGCCGCTGCGCCGCGTCATGCTGCCGGTGTGCCAGTGCTCCAGCTGGCGCCCGGTGATCAGCACCATCGGGTAGCTGGCGTCGGGCACCTCGGCCGGGGGCGTGACGTTCGCACCCACCAGCGTGGCGCGCCCACTCGCGGTAGGGAAGCCATCGGTGAACACCACCGGCTGGCCGGGGTCGTCTTCGCTGCTCACCGGGTAGGTCACCGCGCCTTCGCGGTGCAGACGCGCCCACGACAGGCCCGCGATGCTGGGCATCATGGCGCGCATTTCTTCGAACACAGCGCCGATGCCGCTGCTCGCGTCGGGTGTTGCGGTGCCGTCGGCGGCCACACCATAAGTCCAGCCCAGGCCGAGCCGGCGTGCCAGTTGCTCGGTGATCCACGCGTCGGCCATGGCCTCGCCCGGCGCGCGCACGGCCTTGCGGCCGAGCTGCACGCAACGGTCGGTGTTGGTCACGCTGCCGGTCTTTTCGGGCCAAGCGGTGGCGGGCAACACCACGTCGGCCAGGCTCGCGGTTTCGGTGAGAAAGATGTCCTGCAACACGAGGTGGTCCAGCCCGGCGAGCGCTTCGCGCGCGTGGGTGGCGTCGGGGTCGCTCATGGCCGGGTTCTCGCCCTGGATCAGCATGGCGCGGATCTCGCGGCGGTGCGCGGCGTCGATGATCTCCACCACGGTGAGGCCGGCCTCGCTGCCCAGCGTGCCGGGCGGCAGGTTCCACAGGCGCTCGGCACGCTGGCGGGTGTGCGGGTCGCTCACCTTCTGGTAGTCGGGCAGCACCATGGGGATCAGCCCCGCGTCGCTCGCGCCCTGCACGTTGTTCTGTCCGCGCAGCGGGTGCAGGCCGGTGCCGGGGCGGCCGATCTGCCCGGTGATGAGCGAGAGCGCGATCAGGCAGCGCGCGTTGTCGGTGCCGTGCGTGTGCTGGCTGATGCCCATGCCCCAGAGGATCATGGCGTTCTTCGCCGTGGCGTAGGCCCGCGCCACCTCGCGCAGCGTGGCCGCCTCGATGCCGCAGACCGGCGCCATGGCCTCGGGCGAAAAGTCCACCAGGTGGGCCTTGAGCAACGCGAAATCGAGCGTGTGCGCTTCGATGTAGGCCGGGTCGGTGAGGTCTTCGAACACGATGGTGTGCAGCAGCGCGTTGAGCAGCGCCACGTCGGTGCCCGGCTGGAAACCCAGGTGCTTCCAGCTGTGGCGCGCGAGCTCGGTGCGGCGCGGGTCGGCCAGCACGAGCTTCATGCCTTGCTTCACCGCGTTCTTGATCCAGGTCGCGCCCACCGGGTGGTTTTGCGCCGGGTTGGCACCGATCAGCAGCACGAAGTCGGCGTGTTCCACATCGCGCAGCGGGTTGGTGACCACGGCCGAGCCCAGGCCTTCCATGAGCGCGGCCACGCTGGACGCGTGGCACAGGCGCGTGCAGTGGTCCACGTTGTGCGTGTCGAACGCGGTTCGGATCAGCTTCTGGAACAGGTAGGCCTCTTCGTTCGTGCCCTTGGCCGAGCCGAAGCCGGCCACCGGGCCCTGTCGGCCACGCGCGGTGGTGCTGGCCATCACCTGTTTGAAGCCGTTGGCGGCCACGTCCAGCGCTTCGTCCCAGCTGGCTTCGCGGAAGAGTTCGCGCCAGTTGCGGCGCATCACCGACAGCGGGTCTTTCGGTGCATCGGCCCGGCGGATCAGCGGGCGCGTGAGCCGCTCGGGGCTGTGGGCGTAGTCGAAGCCGAAGCGGCCTTTGACGCACAGGCGGCCTTCGTTGGCTGGGCCGGCGATGCCCTCGACGTGTTCGATCTTTTCATCACTCACGTGGTAGGTGAGCTGGCAGCCCACACCGCAGAACGGGCAGACCGAATCGACCTGCTTGTCCGACACATGGGCGTACGCGCCGTTGGCCGGCGCAATGGCACCCGTGGGGCAGGCCTGCACACATTCGCCGCAGGCCACGCAGGTGCTCGCACCCATGGGGTCGTTCTGGTCGAACACGATCTGCGCATGACCACCACGAAACGCCAGGCCCAGCACGTCGTTGCCCTGCG
>JBKBWW010000029.1:0-33428 GCA_046314475.1 Hydrogenophaga sp. | reverse complement strand
GGGGAGAGCTGGGTTTGCATGTGAATTCAGGCCATGCGACCTGGATTGAAGATACCGGCCGGGTCAAACGATTCCAGCAGGCGGGCTTGAATGCTTTGCAGCGCGGCGCTCTGCTTCTGGAAGCGGGGCACGCCGGGTGCGCCGTCCGCGCCCGCACGGAACAGGGTGGCGTGGCCATTCACGGCGCTGGCCGCTGCACGCAACTCGGCGGCGGCCGACGCAGGCGCCCACAGCCAGCGCTGCGCGCCCTGCCACTCGATGAACTGCGCGTACGGCAAGGCCAGCACCGGCGCGGTCTGTGGCACCGAGAGGCGCCACAGGCACACATCGGGCGACGGTGCGGTGAAGAAGGGCAGGCGCTGATCGCGGCAGGCGTCCCAGTCGGGACCGGCCTGCGCGTTGTCCATGCGGGTGCCCCCGGCCTCGCGCGCCATGCGTTCGCAGGCGGCTTCCACGGCCGCCACCGCGCCGCGCAGGCGCACGAACAGCAGCTCGGGCGCGTCGGCCGCCGTTTCATCTTTCACCCAGCACGAAGCATTGATCGGCAGGGGTTGGCCGCCCCAGCGGTGCAGCTGTTCCAGCGCGTCGTGCTGGCCCAGCGAAAACACCAGCGTGGCTTCAGTCAGCGCCACCGGCAACACCTTGAGACTCACTTCGCTGATCACACCCAAGGTGCCCATGGCCCCGGCCATCACGCGGCTCACGTCGTAGCCCGCCACGTTCTTCATGACCTGGCCACCAAAGGTGAGCAATTCGCCGCGGCCGTTGATGAAGCGCGCACCCAGCACAAAGTCGCGCACCGATCCGGCCGTGGGGGGGGGCGGGGCGGCCCCCCCCGCCCGGCCGCCACCATGCCACCCACGGTGCCGCCCGCGCCGAAGCGTGGGGGTTCAAACGGGAAACACTGGCCTTGCTCGGCGAGCATCGCCTCCACCTCGGCCAGCAGCGTGCCACTGCGCACCGTGATCACGAGTTCGGTCGGCTCGTAGCTGACGACGCCCGACCAATCGGCGGTGGAGAGCTCGGCGCCCGAGGTGGGCGCGCCGAGAAAGGACTTGGTGTTGCCGCCGACGATGCGCAGGGGCTGGCGGTCGGCGCTGGCTTGCAGGATCTGATCGATCAGGTGGCCGGGGTGTTCGAGGGTGCTGGCTTGCATCCGGACGATGGTAGTCGTCGGGGCTTCGCCAGACTTTGATTTTTTTGCACGGCGGCCTGCAAATGAACCGGCCTATCGTGTGTAACCCAGGCACATGCCCGCGTTCGCCCGTCCTTTGCATTCGCGCTGCAGACGCTTCTCCCGCGCTGCGGGGCTTTCCTCCGACGGCGCTTTGTGAAACTTCACCGACGTGGGTTTGCGTGGGGCGCCGGTCTGGGTCGGCTCGGCGGCGTGGGCACAGAAGGCGAGGGCGGCGCAAAACGCCATCAGGGAGCGGGACAAAGAAGCGTGGGTCATGGGTTCCTCCGGGTTGCTGCGTTGAAAACGCAGTAACTATAAAGAACTCAACAGGCGCAAAAAAACCCGCGTGCCGGGCGGCGACGCGGGTTCATGTTCCACAGGAGATGCTCAGCAACTGCGCGGTGGGGACCTTCGTTGAAGAACGGACCGCACCGCGCGTGAGACCTGCGGGGCTTAACGGTTGTAAGCCGCTTCGCCGTGTGAGGAGATGTCCAGACCTTCGCGTTCCTGCTCTTCGGTGACGCGCAGGCCCACGGTCAGGTCAACCACCTTGAAGGCGATGAAGGAGACCACACCCGACCACACGATGGTGATCAGCACGGCCTTGGCCTGTGTCCACACTTGGCCAGCGATGTTGTACGCCTCGGGAGCAACCATGGCCACCGTGGTCCAGTCGGCCACCAGGCTTGGGCCACCCAGGTTGGGCGAGTTGAACACGCCGGTCAGCAGTGCGCCGACGATACCGCCCACGCCGTGCACACCGAACACGTCCAGCGAGTCGTCCGCACCCAGCAGTTTCTTGAGGCCGTTCACACCCCACAGGCAGGCGAAACCAGCGATCAGGCCGATGATCAGCGCGCCGCCCACACCGACATTGCCGGCAGCGGGGGTGATGGCGACCAGACCGGCCACGGCACCGGAAGCAGCACCCAGCATGGAGGCCTTGCCTTTGCCCAGGGCTTCACCCACACACCATGCCAACACCGCAGCAGCGGTGGCCGCCATCGTGTTGATGAAAGCCAGTGCGGCAAAGCCGTTGGCTTCCAGCGCCGAGCCGGCGTTGAAACCGAACCAGCCCACCCACAGCATGGAGGCACCGACCATGGTCAGCGTCAGGCTGTGAGGCGCCATCGACTCCTTGCCGTAGCCGATGCGCTTGCCCACCATGAAAGCGCCCACCAGACCGGCCACAGCCGCGTTGATGTGCACCACGGTGCCGCCTGCGAAGTCCAGGGCGCCCATCTGCCAGATGTAGCCGGCCTTGCTGTTCATCGAATCCACCACGTCGGCGGCGGTGTAGGCGTCGGGGCCCATCCAGTACCAGACCATGTGGGCGATCGGGGTGTAGCTGAAGGTGAACCACAGGGCGCTGAACAGCAGCACGGCGGAGAACTTCATGCGTTCGGCGAATGCGCCCACGATCAGTGCGCAGGTGATGCCGGCGAAGGTGGCCTGGAAGGCGGCAAACACGATCTCGGGAATCACAACACCCTTGCTGAAGGTGGCGCCGTTGGCGAAGGTGCCGGCGACGTTGTCCCAGGTGCCTGCGAGGAACAACCGGTCAAATCCTCCGATGAAGGCGTTGCCTTCGGTGAACGCCAGGCTGTAGCCGTAAACGACCCACAGCACCACGATCAGCGAGAAGACCACCATCACCTGCATCAGCACCGACAGCATGTTCTTGCTGCGGACCAGGCCGCCGTAGAACAAGGCCAGGCCCGGCACGGTCATGAAGACGACCAGCAGGGTGGCGACCATCATCCAGGCGGTGTCGCCCTTGTTGGGCACCGGAGCGGGAGCCGCTTCTGCAGCAGCAGGTGCTTCGGCGGGTGCGGCAGCCGCAGCGGGCGCAGCAGCCGGGGCTTCGACAGCCGGCGCCGCAGCGGCAGGCGCGTCTGCGGCCGGTGCGGTGACGGCGGGAGGCGCCTCGGTCGTGGTGGTCTGCGCGGTGGCGCTCAGGCCTGCAAAGGCCAGGCCGGCGCCCAGCAGCAGGGTTGCAATCAGTTTTTTCATGTCTGTGATCTTTCTTGTTCAGTGGCGATGATCAGAGCGCTTCTTTGCCGGTCTCGCCGGTGCGGATGCGAACCACCTGTTCGAGCGAGGTGACGAAAATCTTGCCGTCGCCGATCTTGCCGGTGCGTGCAGCACCTTCGATGGCTTCGATCACACGATCGACGAGGTCGTCGGAGACGGCCGCTTCGATCTTGACCTTGGGCAGGAAGTCGACCACGTATTCCGCGCCGCGGTACAGCTCGGTGTGGCCCTTCTGGCGGCCGAAGCCCTTGACTTCGGTCACGGTGATGCCTTGCACGCCCATGCCGGAGAGTGCTTCACGCACTTCGTCCAGTTTGAACGGCTTGATGATGGCTGAAACCATTTTCATGCTGCTATTCCTCTTCTTGAACAGGAGGGTGATGGGACCGGATGGCCGACACCGAGGTGGAAACGAGTTCGGCATGCCCGGGAGCAAACCAATCGCGGTGGGCTGACTGCGGCATGGCGGACCACGCTCGAATCAATCGCTTACAAGACCTAGCAGGGAATATGCCAACCCGCGCCTTCCCTACCCCCTGGGGTTGCGGTCGTTCGGGCTCTCTACAGTCGCCGGCACGGGAACAAACGCGTACCGGTGCGCTCTCCGAGCATCCGTTGCGCGGCGCGTGTCCCGCACCAAGGCGCTGCACCCCGAGGGTGCGCACCAAACAAGTGCCTTTCCACAAAACCGTGCGTCCCCCTGAAGCGGCGGACACAACGCACCGAAACAGGGAGTGAATCACCATGGGTCTGTCATTGGTGCGCAGCCGCGCGCTGCTCGGGCTGGACGCCAAACCGGTCCAGGTGGAAGTGCACCTGGCCAACGGCCTGCCCAGTTTCACCCTCGTGGGCTTGGCCGACACGGAAGTGAAAGAGGCTCGCGAACGCGTGCGCTCGGCCATCGCCAACGCGGGGCTGGAGTTCCCGTCCAACAAACGCATCACGGTGAACCTCGCGCCGGCCGACCTGCCCAAGGACTCCGGCCGCTTTGATTTGCCGATCGCGCTGGGCATCCTGGCGGCCAGCGGCCAGATCAGCGCGGCACGCCTGGCCGACTGGGAATTTGCCGGCGAGCTCTCCTTGGGGGGTGAGCTGCGCCCGGTGCGCGGCGCACTCGCCATGAGCCTGGCGCTGCACCGCGACGCCGGCGTTGACGCCAACAACGCCCGGCTCGTGCTGCCGCCGGGCAGCGCCGAAGAAGCCGCGCTGGTGCCGCAGGCCCGGGTCTACCGGGCGCGCCACCTGCTCGATGTGATCGCCCGCTTCCTCCCGGAGAGTGCCACCACGGCCGAGCCGCCCGACGACGGCGGCTGGGCGCGGCTCACGGCGCACACGATCGGCCGGGCGCCTTCGCTGGCCGATCTGGCCGACGTGAAAGGCCAGAGCGCCGCCCGACGCGCGCTGGAGATCGCCGCCGCCGGCGGGCACAGCATCCTCATGCTAGATACTTGAAGACCTCAACGTAAGATTCTCGACTGGAGATGCACTCGTGGAAACCAATGTAATCAGGGCCTACAGCTATCTTCGTTTCAGTACGCCTGAGCAGATGCGAGGGGATTCCTTTCGTCGTCAGGCTGCACTCGCAGAGGCATACGCACATCAACACGGCCTCGAACTAGACACCGCACTCACGTTCCATGATGCGGGCGTATCTGCATTTCGTGGTCGAAATGTTGGGCCCGAAGGCCAGCTCGGTGCATTCCTGGACGCTATCCGCAGTGGCGTGGTGCCGCAGGGCAGCTATTTACTCGTTGAATCTCTCGACCGTATCAGTCGCCAGACTGCCCGCAAAGCTCTCCGCTCACTTGAAGACGTAGTGGAAGCCGGCGCGGTTGTCGTCACTTTGAATGATGGACGCAAGTACACCAATGAAAACCTTGACAGTGATCAGATAGCCCTGCTGCTCAGCATTCTCACCTTCATGCGTGCCCACGAGGAGAGCGCCATGAAAGCGAGTCGCCTTAAGGCGGTCTGGTCGGAGAAGCGTAGCCAAGCCGTAAGTAGCGGGAACTCATCGCAAGCATGCTTTCGATGAAACTCCTCTTGAAGACGTCTGCAGTGTCGCTGCCTTGATGGAAGATATGGCCAGCCAACAAGATCGCTTTGAAAACGAAGCTAATGTCTGCACGGCCCACATTCAGGCCCACTTCCCGGCATCTGTCTCGTACACGCTTACCGGTGGCGGACAAGGTGAACGGTGACGTTACGACCTCAATCGCGAGTGCGTTGAACACGCCTTGAATCTCCGACGGAGACATGATTGGCCTGCCAGTGGCGCTGTGCATCTGTTGAACTGCGGCCCCGAGAGCTTCGAGTTGATCCCAATTTGCTGCGTCGTCAATCGGTGGTACTGGACTTGCTTCAGGGTCAAGTATCCGCGCGCCACGGTCGGTCCATTGGATCTTGAGGTCTCCCAGATCAAGAGACTCAATCAGCTTGCGGAAGGTGCCTTTGCCGCCCCAATTGGCCGCCACCTCAGGGTATTGAACAAGTACGAGTTGAGCCATCTTGTGGCACGTTACTTGACCTCTGCCCCTTTTGACTTCAGTGCAAATCAGGTGCGTGAGGCTTGCCAAGTCACCCAAGTTCGATTCGCCCCCAAACCGAGCCGTGCCTCTTACCTCGTCCGATACATGTTGTGCGGTGTGTTCTTGTGTCAGTACATCAGACACGTCGTGTGGCGTGGAATTTGCCATGCGCAGAATCGAGGTTTTGCCCTCGACTTCCCCATCGAAAGAGCGCAAATCTACGCGGACCAACGGCGGGCGGGAAGAGCGGCGAGGGCCCTCTCACATTCGCTGTTGTATTGCGCAAAGCGATCTCGAGAATGGCGGATTTGTTACGCCATTTTTACGCCCGCCTTGCTCCAATTTGGAAGAGAACGTCATCTTCTTGATGGCATGGTTTTCCTGGGGTGAGACCAATGTTGCGCAAACAACTCCCAGCCGTCCTGGATGTCGAAGCACATCTACGCGTGTGTGTTAGCGACGCGGACACTCTCTTCAGCTTTGTCGACAGCGTCGTGGCTGATGGCAAGCGGGTGCTCCCAGGATCGGTCGCTAAACAACTGTCAATACGGCAAGCCCGCGGAGGTACCACGTTGGGCGGAGGGATCGTTGTGCCTCACGCAGCCATCCGCAGGCTGCGACGCGCTCGACTGGTTTATGTGCAGGCGCAAACTCGTATCGAGATGGTCACACCAGATCGCCGACCTGTGCAGGATGCCTTGACCCTGCTGGTACGCTATCCCCCTTCACTCGCCGACTCGGCTCTGCTCGAATGCATCCGTGACCCTTACATGTGCCCGATCCTGATTGATCTGTTGCGTCGAGGCCTGTGTGCCGAAGTTGCCTCACGTCTGGCGAAGCGCGCATGACATCTGGTTTGCTGCTGGTTTGTGTCATGGCGGACGGGCAGGCGTTGCAACTTGTCAAACAAGGCCGCCAGCTTCAGCTGGCCAGAGACGGTCCATGGCGCGTGCTGCATCTGGACACTGTATCCGCGCGCTATGCGAGTTCCGCCGTGAAACAGGATCTGGAGGAGGCGTTGCAACTGGCCAGAAGCGAAGGAGCGCAAGTCGTTCATTCAAGTCTCAACATGAACGCCACTGCTCATCTGATGTCGCAAATAGTGCACCACTCCCAAGGTGGCGCAGTGTCCGATGTGTTGCTGGGTGACCAGGCCACCGGCACCGTTTACTGGCCGGGATTCGGCGAGCGGCTGAGCGATTTCACCGAGGTGCTTGGCACCAGCGTACCCAATGCGCAGGTGCACACGCACCGGTCTGGATGCACACAATGCAACGGAGAATCTCCGACAGGCCTTGCATCAGCAAAATGGCCCCGGCCAGCGGAATGACGAACTTGAACGGGTAGAGCGGGATGGGCGTTGCGTTGAACGTCTGCTCGCGCATGGCCAGGGAGTCGCCGAAGTAGGTCCAGCCAGCCCAGGTCAGAGCGGCGATGCCCGGCAGGAAGAACACGATGTACAGCACCACGTCCACCCTGGCCTGGGTCGTGGGCTTCATCCTGCCGTAGAAAAAATCGCCACGGACGTGGCCGTCGTGGGCAAGCGTGTAGGCCCCCCCAAGCATGAATAGGGTGCCGTACATCATGTTGTTCGCATCAAACATCCAAGCAGTGGGCTCGTTCAACGCGTACCGCTTGAATACCTCTGCGCACACCACCAACATGAGCGCGACCATTAACCAGGAGGCTGTCTTGCCCACCCATGTGCTGATGTGGTCTGACGCATGCAGCAAAGTCTGGATATTCATGTTGCAACCCAGCGTACAGCCCAGGCTGTAAACGCTGCGTATAAATACGCCCCCAGCTGGTCAGGCGCTGCCGCTGGTAGCTAGCAATCGGTAGCCCACTCCCATCTCGGTGAGCAGGAAAACCGGCGCAGTGGGGTCAGCCTCCAGCTTCTGGCGCAGCTGGCGCACATAGATGCGCAGGTAGTGGCCTTGTTCGCCATGACCCGGACCCCATACCTCGCGGAGCAGTTGGCGCCCCGTCACCACACGCCCTGCATGGCGAGCCAGCGCTTCCAGCAAACGCCATTGGGTGGCAGTCAGCTTGACGGCTTGGCCTGCCCTGCTGACGCTGCGCGCGATCAGGTCGATAGTGACGTCTCCCACCAACAGCGTCTGTCCAGTGCTTTGTGATCCGCCAGCGTGTCGCAAAGCGACGCGAATGCGTGCATGCAGTTCCGCCACACCGAAGGGCTTGCTCACGAAGTCGTCGGCTCCCGCATCCAGCGCATCAACCTTCTGGCTTTCCTGGGTGCGAGCCGACAAAACAAGAATGGGACGTTGCGTCCATCCTCGGATCTCTCGTATGAGTGCCACGCCGTCGCCATCGGGCAACCCAAGATCAATGAGGAAAAGGTCGACGCGTCGGTTGGCCGCCAGTGTGGCGCCTTCGCGTGCGGTTGAGGCTTCGATTACCGCATAACCCTCGGCCAGCAAAGTGGTGCGCAGCAGGTCGCGGATATGAGAAGGCCTACGAGCACGACACTGCGGACGCCGCGTAGCCTTGTCACTACACGGCGGTCGTTGTAGGTCCCCAAATGCCAGCGACGTTCCTGCCAGTATGGTCCTCGGCCCTCTCGATCACTGAGAGAGTTGCTTATGGGATCGGTCCTTCAACGGAGCTTGAACAGGGGACTTGGATTGGATGTCGGAACCACCAAGGTAAGCGATTTCTTCGCCCTGCTGAGGGCCACGTACATCTTGGATTTCGCATACAGGGTCGACGTGAACTGCGTTTTGTCGCAGGCCATCAGCATCGCGTGGTCGCACTCCAGGCCCTTCGCCTTGTGAATGCTACTGAGCACCTTTTGGGGTAGTGAAGGATGGGAGTAGGAGCGCATGCGCGACACCTCCGCAAATCCTTCGTCGGGCCCTACAAACTGGCCGATGCGCACGGCATCCCGCAGTTCGGATCTATGATCGATCTTCACGGTGTCGAAGCCCGCAGCGGCGTCCTTCGCTAGCGTACTAATTTTCACGAGCGCGTCCGACACTCCCGTATGCGAGGGATTGTTCAGCAGGCATCGTGCGACTGCCTGGATGTTGGCCGGCTTTCCGGTGGTGGGGCGCGCTGCCCCGGTGCGGACCTCCTGCAAAAGTCGGTCACCGTGGCTGGATGAGCTGAATCCTGCCGCGACGCTGCCCATGAAGGTGATGACACCCTGTGCCAGCGCCTCTGGATTGCCATGACCGGTGCGCAGTGTCTGCACGAGCGCCCCTAGCGCATCACGCGTATGCCCTTCCCAGATCGGCACTGTCCGAAACCAGAAGGCTCGAAGTGTGTCAGGATGAGCAAGCGGCCATCACCGAGCGCTCCCACCACCTCTTGCGCGTACGCAGCGCCCTGGTATGTTTTGCCGCAGCCTGCCGCAGCTTCAATGATCACCAGCGGCTCGGGTGAGCGGAGAAGCTTGGCGACGGCCTGATCGCTCATAGATCGAGCTTTGGCAAGGCCTGGCGACCCACGGCTTCCAGTACCGCATTGATCAACGGAAGCAACTGCGGCTGTATTTCCGCCCAAGCGCCTAGGGCGACCATTTTCTGGGCCAACTCCTGTCCACCGACAGTGGACTTGAACCATTGCTGGGAATGCTTCTTCCAGGCCTTTTCTTGACCTGCGGGCGCCCCTTCCTTACTGCCGCTAGCGGCTGCAATGATCAGCGCGCGCCACGTTTTTCCAGAGGCTTTCAGCGCCGCGTCTATCGCCTCGGTGCTCTTCTCTTGAAGTCCAAGGCGCTCCGCCAAAGTTCGAAGTCGATAGCCGTCCAGTTGGCCCTCTGCATCCTTCAGAAGTTCAAGAAGATTTGCTTCACGAACTGCCCCGATCACATGATCTTCAGTGCAGCCCTTCGGCCATTGGTGCAGCCGCCCTTTAAGCTTTTCCTTCAGACTTTTCCAACGCTCCGGAGCGGTGCCCTCGTCGTCCGCCAAGCCGGCAAACAGCAAACCGGAAGACGCGAGCGTCTCCAATAGATCCAAGGTCGCTCCATTGCCCTGACCATCGCAAACTCGCACCCCGTGATCGAGCGGATTTCCCCCGAAAGCCTTCTCCAGGAGGTACTGCAAGAAACCGACCTCGGTGGGCCCTTCAGCAATGACGGCCACGCGCGCGAGGAACGTCTCAGGATCGCGCTTCTGCTGTGGCCCGATCTTGTCCTGAGGGAGCGCGCCGATGGAGCCCAGGCTGTCCAAGTACCAAAGATGTGCGTCCTCTGCACACGAAATGGCGACAGGACTGTGTGTCGTAAGGAAGATCTGCCCGTGTTGGCCGGCCAGGATATTGATGAGCTTGCGCAGACGGTACTCCTGCACCCAGTTCTCCAGGGCCGCTTTCTGAAAGCCCTTGAGCTGAACGCCCGTCGCCTGGAAGGTCTGGAGGTATTCGTGCGCCATGGTGCCGATGGGCACCAGGCCGTACTTCTTCGCCATGTGAACGTTGGAGGTGCCCTTGAAGAACTCGGGCACCTCGCGCGCGAGGGTCGCCACCACTTCCTCCTGCCAGGCCGCCGAGAAGCGCCGGCGCACACCGAAGTCGAAGAACTCGAACGGGTGCTGGCGTTGAAGGTCTCGCGCGCCGATCCGCAGCAGCGCGATCTTGTCCTGCAGACGCCGACGACCTTCTTCGAGCGCTTGCGGCGTGGCCAGGCGCCGAAAGTGGATTTCGTTGACGATGGCGAGCACGAAGATCTCGACCAGCATGACGTGGATCTGGGGACCCTTGGCCACGATGCTCAGCCCATCAGCGTTGGCCGACACCGAGATGTAGCGCTGCTGTAGGCGAAAGATCCGCAGGAAATCGATGAAGTCGGATTTCATGTACCGCAGGCCACCCAGGTACTGCAGCTCTTCCTCGGAGAAGCGCAGCGTGCACAGGTGCTCGATCTGGCGCTCCACCTCGTCCCGGATCTCGCTCAGCGGGTAGGCGGCCTCGTTGCGGCACACAAAGCGGTACTCGGCCTGGTTGGCCGGCATCGAATGCAGCATGGGCTGCAGCATGGTGAACTTGTAAAGGTCGGTCCCCAGCAGCGAGGTCACGACCGGAACAAAGTCCGCTGTCGCTTCCTGCGCTGGTGTGTGGTGCGTGTTCACTGTGGTCTCCCCGTCGTGTCCGTGCGTCATGAAATGGATTGTGCGAATTCGTCGACCGTCATCACGCCGGTGCCGGCCGCACGGGCTCGCTCGAACAACGCATCGGCCAGCTTCTCGAAGCCCGGCACCGGGCTCATGCAGTCCTGCAGCAGGACCACTCTCGGTGTCAGAGCCGGCGCACCGGCCAGGAAGCGCATGAACTGGTCGTAACTGGCCGCCACGCAGTGGCTCGAAGCCTGACCCGCGATCGCGATGACATCCGCTCCCTCGGCCAGCGATGTCGCCAGCGCCGTGTTGAACTGGGTGCCCGGGATCGACGGCACGGGAGCGTCGGCCTCGAACACCCCGAAGTGCTCGGTCAACGGGTACTCGCCCTTGAGCACCTTGGCAACGGCGCGCTGGTGGGTCATTTCCCAGGCCGCCAGGGCACGGGCCACATCGCCGTGGATGTTGTGACCCCAGGTGCCCGTGACGCAGTGCACCGGCCAGACCACCATTCCTTCTTTGCCTTTCCCGACCAATTGTTCGAGCATGCCGACGACCTGACTGGTCAGGCCGGCATTCCTGGGACGGTACGAACCTGCGAGGACGTCTGTCGCCGTGATGAAGGTGAATGGTGGAACGGGCTGCCCGTCCCGATCCAGCCAGAAGGTGGTGCGCTCGACCGCAACACTCGCGTGCGAATCCAGCGTGACCGTGATATCGCTGATGCGGCCCTGGTTCGTCTTGATAAAGCCAGCCAGGCGCGTGAGGTCGGTGTTTGCACCCGCCACCGGCAGCGCCGCGCCGTCGATGTCGCAGAAATCGTTTTGGGGATCAATGATCAGGAGCTTGGTGGTCATGTCAGTCCTTGGTGGATTGCACTTCGACAGAGCGGAACGTTCGCGGAAACACGGCCGCGCGCTCGCGGTCCAGGATGCGGTAGCCCATGGCTGCGCGACCCGCATCACCGGCGATGGATCCTGCCTCGATCAGGAACTGCGCATCCAGCATGCGCTTGCGAAACGCGCTCTTGTCCAAGGGCCGGCCCAGCACGATCTCGTAGGTCCGCTGCAGCTGCGGCAGCGTGAAAGGCTCCGGCAACAGAAAGGCCGGGAGCGACGTGTATTCGACCTTGCCACGCAGACGCTCCACGGCCGCCGCCAGGATCTCCGCGTGGTCGAAGGCGAGGCGCTTGCGCAAGGCCGTGTCGACCTCGATCCATTCCGGTGCGGGCGCTCTCGACGCTGCCGTTGTTTCATCCATCTCAGGCGGTGGCACCAGGGCGAAGTAGACGTGGGTGGCACACCACCCTCGCGGATCGCGCGTGGCACTGCCCCAGCTGCCCAGCTGCTCCAGGTAGGGGGTTCTGAGCCCGGTCTTCTCCCCCAGCTTGCGCAGCGCGCAGTCGTGCAGGCTCGCATCGACGGCCACGTTGATGAATCCACCCGGCAGGGCCAGGCGCCCGGGGTGGGGATCCGCAGCCGCATCGGGACGGCGCACGAGCAGCACCCTCAACTGCTCGTCGATCACCGTGAAGATCACCACGTCGACCGTGACCAGCGGGCGTTCGAAGGCGGGTGCCGATGGGCGCGCCGTGGGCTTTTTGGTGGCCATGCTTGACATCTCCTGTTTGAGTTGTACTATACAACCCAATAAAGGTTGTACTGTGCAACTTAACAAGGAGCTCCAAATGCTTGGCATCCAGTTCATCAAATCGCAGCCCACCACCTACCTCATGCAGTTCCGTGGCGGCAAGCTCGTGCGCCAAGGGGCGGGCCTGTCCTTTTTCTACTACGCCCCCACCACTTCGCTGGTCGCGGTGCCGATCGCCAGCCGCGACGCCGGCTTCATGCTGGACCTGGTCACCAGCGATTTCCAGGGGGTCACGGTTCAGGGTGAAGTCACTTACCGGGTGGGCGACCCCGGCCGCATCTACAAGATGATGGACTTCTCACTGGAACCCGACGGAGTCACCTACGCCTCGGACGACCCCGAGCGCCTGCAGGACCGGGTCGTGATGCAGGTGCGCGCCATCGTGCAGCAGGTGATCCAGGCGCTGCCGCTTCGCAATGCCCTCAAGGCCACGGCCGAGGTGGCGCGTGCCGCACAGGAACAGCTGGGCAACCAGCCCGAGGTGAAGGCGCTGGGTCTGGAGATCCTGGGGGTGGCGGTGGTGGCCATCAAGCCCACGCCCGACATCGCCCGGGCGTTGGAGGCCGAGGCCCGCGAGGCCAACCTGAAAGCCGCCGATGACGCCATCTCCCAGCGCCGCATGGCTGGCGTGCAGAACGAGCGCGCGATCCGCCAGAACGAGCTCGACACGGAGATCGCGGTGGAAGTGAAGAAGCGTGAGATCCAGGAAACCCAGATGGAGGCCAAGGCAGCGGCCATGCGGCGCCAGAACGAGTTGCGGGCCGAGCAGATGAGCGCCGACATCGTGCTGGAAAACCAGCGCAAGGAGTTCGTCACCAGCGAGGCCCAGAACACGCGCCAGGAGGCCGAGGCGCAGGCGCACAAGGTGCGTGCGGTGATGGATGCCCTGGAGAAGGCAGATCCCCGGGTGGTACAGGCCCTCGCGGCTGTGGGGATGCAGCCCGGCCAGCTTATTGCCCAGGCCTTCGGTGGCATCGCGGAGCGGGCCGAGCGCATCGGCCAGCTCAACATGTCGCCCGACCTGCTCAACTCGCTGCTGGGAGCAGGGGTGGGTGCTGGATCGGTCGCACGGAGGCCGGTGTGAGCGGAACGGCTGTTCAAGGCGAAAGACGGGTGGTGCTGGTGACCCGGCGCACCCGTCTGGACAACCTAATCGCCCGCTACAACACACTCGGGCAGGCGAAGTTCTACGTCGAGCACCTGGGGGCCGACTTCTCGGACTTCCTCAAGGAAAGCGAGGCGTACGCGGCCAGCCTGACCGTCACCGTGCAGGCACTGCAAGCGTGGGGGCGCTACCAGATAGTGGACCGGTCGCTGCTGGCCAACTTCGTCTTCGCCCCCTCGGACATCGTGGTGGCGCTGGGCCAGGACGGCCTGGTGGCCAACACCATGAAGTACCTCGAGGGGCAGCCGCTGGTGGGACTCAACCCGGAGCCTTCGCGCTGGGACGGTGTGTTGTTGCCATTCCAACCGGTTGACCTGGGCACGATCCTCCCGGGCATTGCAGCGGACCAGCGAGACACCCGCTCGGTGACGATGGCCGAAGCGCGTCTGAGCGACGGGCAGGTGCTGCGCGCCGTGAACGATCTGTTCATCGGGCCGCGCAGCCACACCTCGGCGCTCTACGACCTGACGCATGGTTCGAAGACCGAGTTCCAGTCCTCCTCGGGCTTGATCGTTTCGACCGGACTGGGCTCCACGGCTTGGCTCAAGAGCATCGTGACGGGTTCGCTGGCGATTGCGCGCACCCTGGGAACGCCCTCCTCGGAGGAGGCCTACCAACCCATGCCTTGGGAAGAGCGGGCCCTGGTGTTTGCGGTGCGGGAGCCGTTTCCGACACGGACTTCGCAGGCCACTCTGGTGTACGGGTGGGTACGGGAAGGTGAGCCGCTCAGGGTGCGCTCCCGCATGCCGGACAACGGCATCATCTTCTCGGATGGTATGGAGGCAGACTACCTCCAATTCACAGCGGGGATGGAAGCGACGATTGCGCCCTCGGCGACGACTGGCCGGCTGGTGATCTGAGATCACGATCACCGGTAGAGACAGTGCCAACGATGCATTTCTTGAATCTCTAAGTCAGCTCCAGACTGATCTGTGTCGCTCGAGGACAGTGGTCCGAACGGAAGAGACGATCGTCAGCGGTCATTCAGGAATCGACCACACCAGCGACCGCTTCATCGACAACACCGGGTACTTGCAGCTGGATGGCACCAAGCCCTATGTGAAGGACCAATTTTGTTCGAGGCAGAGTGCTACTCCCGCCCCATTTCGGCTAGCCGCGTTTGCTCGGAACCTGTCTGAAACGCCCAGACGTGGTGAACCTTAAGTCTTGAGAGCCACTGATGCGGCTCGAACCATGAGGATAAGACCCCATGCGAAAGAGGAAAGCCCGATCGTTCCGAGCACCCATCCGGTCAGGTTGTACTTTTTATACACACGGTCGTGATACGCCGGGTGCTCATGCAGGAGGAACGCCTGTAGGACCGTTAACGCCTTGTTCAGCAGCATCAGCAAGACGGAAGCTAACAAGAACATCCAAGCGTCTTGGATGATTGCAGCCACCTCCGCTTCAAGCAAAGACTTACTTTTTAGATCAAGCGTTGCAGTGATTGATAGAGACAATGAACCGCCTGCTATCAAGAACACCGCGTTCGCAATCGAATCAACTCTTGCGCGGAGCTCTTTCCACTCTTCATGATCACGTTCTGGCATGGCTCCTCCTTGTATCTGAGGAGACTATTTTGCTTGATCGAAATCGCTCACGGCCTTTTGCAACCAACTTTGCTACTGCATAGCTGCCAACCCGAAGTTCAGGCTCTTTAGTCAGTTCAAGACTGGGAGCTGCCGGATGAGTTGCGCCTCGAACCTGCGATCTGCGCCCCGCACTAGCCAATCAGTCCCAGCCTTTCGATGGCCGCCACTTGCTCCCATTGATTCCATGGCAAGACCGGCCGGAAGTCATCATCGGTCAGGCGGAAAGCAGTCGTTCACCGCTGGAGTTCGACCGCAACTCATGAGGCGCTATGCGGGAATGCCCTTTCGCGCCGGGTCTACTAACCAGCTTCTGATATCACGTACGAATTCCCATACGTCCCCCGCACTGGGGCGTACATAGTTGGCATGGCTGGGATCCTCTCCCATACGCTCAAAGACATCTATCAACCACGCAGGCCCGTGACCACCAGCTCCGAGGCCCCTCATCCAAGACTCTAGTTCGCCTCCAGGAATGGCGAAAATCCCATACTGCCTTAGTTGATTGAGCAGATCCTCCGCCGCTTGCCTGTCTGCACCGCTGAGGATAGCTAGGCCCCCTTCCCGTTTCATGTCTTTGCCGGTTGCGTCCATCGCATTCTTCACTGCCGCTCGCAAGGTCGCAAACGCCCCGTGCGAAAGTTGAGGAACGTCCGCACTCGACAGTAGGTTGGTCCAGTTCAAGCCGCCGTCCTTCAGTACATCGACATCCACAACGCCCGCAGCAGGAATTCCGAGTTTTCGCAACGGCCTCAGCAATGTCTGCACTGTTTGCTTGTTCTGGGCGTTCAAGAAAAGGCAGTTCGGGATGCCCCATTCGGGCTTGAACTGGAGCAACCGTTCATTGACTTCTTGATAGAACGCTCGGTCCGCATCCGACTCGGTAACCACCACAAATTCGTAGAAGAGGCCACTTAGCAAACCGGTTGAACGCAGCAGTGGATGCCTCATAAGCTCTAGTATTTCGTCGCTGGGGAGAATCCGCGCCGTAGCCACTCCACCTCTAAATGTGAGCCTAATGATGTTTACTGGGGCACCCGACTGGATGCAACCCATCACGAACTGAGGACTGTGCGTTGATACGAAGACCCTCTTGTCCGCTGACAGGGCTGCGCGGGCAACCTCTTGGGCCAGTTTTGAAGCAAGTGATGGATGCAGAAAGGCTTCGGGTTCGTCAACAAGCACTACGCTCGGATCACCAGCCATGACTTCCGTAACGATGCCGGTGAAGGCCTTCACGCCGTCGCTCGCCTCATCAATTACTTGAGCGGCCGCGTGAAACCGGACGGCGTCCGCATGGATACCCCGTTCCTCCATGTCGTCTCGTGGAGCTCGATCAGAAAGCCGGATTCGTAGTTGCCCCAGATTGGTGGGGTCTAAGACAAAGTGCCGGCCGAAAGCATCGAATACGATTCGCCGCACTTCGTGCCTCTTGGCATCGTCTCGGAAAAGAACCTGAAAGCTACTTTCTGGAGGACGCTGAAGATCGCCAGCTCCCTGCTGAACCACGAGGCCGATGCGACTACTCCCGTCGAGCATCAGTGTCAGGTGTCTTAAATACCAATTGCAGAACGCAGACACATTTGAAGTGGGGGTCTGTAGGAACTGCTGGAGCGACGCAACAGGCACTTGCTGTCGCCCGTACTTGCTACCCACGAAGATGTGATCGACATGCTGGGCCTCGCCGGGATTCGAAGGCTGACGAATCCGCTCGATCGATTGAGCTGCGCGATCTGAAGTTAGCCCGGCGAAGGTTAAATCCGCGAGCAACAGGTCATTGGCGTCTTTCTGCCCGGTTCTACAGTAACGCTCGACTTCCCGTAGGACTCGGCTCTTTCCTGAGTTGTTCGGACCGACGAATACTGTCACGGGCGTGGCTGCGATGACCTCCCCGGTCGTTCCCGGGGATCGCCCGAACTTAAGCTGAAATGACGAAATCATTCTTACTCCTCCCGCACCTACGAATTTTCGAGTGAGTGTTCAACATGAACGACTGGCACTGGCACTGACTCTGCAAAGTCCGCTTCTGTCCATTCGCGGCAGTCTATCCCCCACGGAGCTAGCGGCGAGCAGTCGATGTAGTTGCATGGTGGATGAACGACTGCTACGTGGCGCATCGCACAGATGGCGAGCCGGCCCGGCCGACCGCAACCGCTGCACGCCCGCCCTGCGCCTGCGGATGACAAGTTCACTGAACTCGGACGTTCGTGGTCGGGGTGCCGGTTCGTCACCACGGCCAGAAGCAGACGTTGTTAAATGACCGGTATCGGGAATCTAGATCATCCAACGCTTTCCCGCGCCCGAGACTGCGGCCAGGAGGGAGTCGAAGTCCAAGGGCATGATCAGGTGCCGGTCAAAGCAGCCATTGGCTCGTGAACGTCAAACTTGCCGTCAGCCGAGTTCAACTGCTGCACGATAAACACAGTGGCGGCGCTAGCCTTGGGCCTTTGTAAAGTCGGGTGGCAGGCGTTTAAGCAGGGCCCGGATTGCTAGTGGCACCAGCACCAGGTCGTCTGCAATGCCAAAAAACGGCAACATGTCCGGTATTAGGTCCACGGGCGAGAAGAGGTACAGAGCAATAGCTGCCGTGCCCCATTTCAGCCATGCCGGCGCATTGGGATGGCGCAGCGCAAACCAGAGTTGCCGAGCATCGCCGCGCAGTAAAACCCAGAGCAGTGTCAGGCGTTTGAACATCAAAGCTCCTTGGGAGGAAGAAAGGGACAGGGAAATCCGGATGGCCGACTACCGCAGATAGAGCCTACAGCGCTTTGTGCAAGGGCTTTCACAGGTCGTTACGTTCACCTGCCGGCCTGTCGGCCTGCCACGCTGGATGACTGCAGCCCTCTCGATACCTGTCATTGATGCCGCCGTGCTGCCAGATGAGCCGATGACGGCTTCGTTCCAGGCACCCCGAACGCAGCTCCTGGGACGCGACCGACCGCTGTCGCTGCTGAGCAGACTATCTTCAAACAGGAGGATGCACCAAGATGAGGAGGCAAAAGTCTGTTGCGTTTCCGCTCTCTATAGTTACGCTGTAACTGTGGTGAAAAAATGGTCTAACTTTGGTGCTGCCCACCTGGCGAGATATCACTCGCGCACCACGGCGTGTTGTTTCTGGACGAGCTGCCCGAGTTCCCCCGCGCCGCTTTGGAGGCCCTGCGGGAGCCGCTGGAGAGCGGGCATATCCGCATCTCGCGCGCGGCCATGCAGACCGAGTTTCCAGCGCGCTTTCAATTGGTGGCCGCCATGAACCCCTGCCCCTGCGGCTTTCTGGGCCACCCCACCCGGGCCTGCCGCTGCACGCCCGACCAGGTGTTGCGTTACCAGGGCAAGCTGAGTGGCCCGCTGCTGGACCGGATCGACCTGCACGTGGAGGTGCCCGCCTTGCCGCCGGAGAGCCTGTTCACACAGCAGCCGGGCGAAGCGAGCGCCAGCGTGCGCGAACGGGTGATCGCGGCGCGGGACCGGGCGCAGACCCGCCAAGGCTCGGCCAACCAGGCGCTGGCGGGCCGGGCGCTCGACGAACACGCCCAGGCCGACGCGGCAGCGATCAAGTTCTTGCACACCGCCGCCGCGCGCCTGGGCTGGAGCGCACGCGGCACCCACCGCGCGCTGCGGGTCGCGCGCACCATCGCCGATCTGGCGAGCAGCGACTCGGTGGGTGTGGCGCACATCGCCGAAGCGGTGCAGTACCGGCGGGTGGTCAAAACGGGCGGCTGACAGGAGAAGAGCCGCACGCCACATGACCTTGTCCTGTGGTGACGCGAAGCAACTGGTATGGTTTCCGGCTTCCCCCTTTTGCAGCAGGAGACACCATGAGCTACCCCCACACCCAACTGTTCATCCATGGCCAGTGGCGCGACGCCGCCGCTGGCGAAACGCTGGCCGTGTTCAACCCGGCCACCGGCCAAGAAATCGGCCGCGTGGCGCATGCCCGCCAGGCCGACCTGGACCTGGCGCTGGACGCCGCACAAAAAGGCTTTGAAGTCTGGCGCGACAAACCCCCGATCGAACGCGCCAAGGTCATGCGCGCCGCCGCTGCGCTGATGCGTGAACGCGCCGGCGCCATTGCCGCGCTGCTCACGCAGGAACAGGGCAAGCCGCTGGCCGAGGCCAAAGGCGAGGCCATGGCCGCGGCCGACATCATCGAATGGTTCGCCGACGAAGGCCTGCGCGTCTACGGCCGCATCGTGCCTTCGCGCGGCAACCTCGCCATGCGCCAGATGGTGCTCAAAGACCCGGTCGGCCCGGTCGCCGCGTTCACGCCGTGGAACTTCCCCATCAACCAGGTCGTGCGCAAGCTGGCCGCCGCGCTGGCCACGGGCTGCTCGATGATCGTGAAGGCGCCCGAAGAAACCCCGGCCGCCCCGGCCGAGCTGGTGCGCGCCTTTGCCGACGCCGGCCTGCCACCCGGCGTGCTGGGCCTGGTCTACGGCACGCCGTCCGAGATCTCCACCTACCTCATCGCGCACCCGGTCATCCGCAAGATCACCTTCACCGGCTCCACGCCTGTGGGCAAACAGCTCGCGGCCATGGCCGGCCAGCACATGAAGCGCGTGACCATGGAACTGGGCGGGCACGCACCGGTGATCGTGGCGGAAGACGCCGACGTGGCCTTGGCCGTGAAGACCGCAGGCGGCGCCAAGTTTCGCAACGCGGGCCAGGTGTGCATCTCGCCCACGCGCTTTCTCGTGCACGAGAGCATTGCGAAAGAGTTCTCGGCCGCGCTGGTGAAGCACGCCGCCGGCCTGTCGGTGGGCGATGGTTCAGCCGAGGGCACGCAGATGGGCCCGCTGGCCAACCCGCGCCGCGTCACAGCCATGGCCGAGTTCACCAAAGACGCGGTGGAACGCGGCGCCACGCTGGCCACCGGCGGTGAGCGCATCGGGGAAGCGGGCAACTTCTGGCAGCCCACCATCCTCACCGACGTGCCGCTGGACGCCCGCGTGTTCAACGACGAGCCCTTCGGCCCCATGGCTGCGGTGCGCAGCTTCAAGACGCTGGACGAGGCCATTGCCGAAGCCAACCGCTTGCCGTTTGGTCTCGCCGGTTACGCGTTCACCAGCTCGTTGAAGAACGCCGACCTGCTGGCGCGCCGCGTGGAGGTGGGCATGCTGTGGGTGAACATGCCTGCCATGCCCTCGGCCGAAATGCCGTTCGGTGGCCTCAAGGACTCGGGCTACGGCTCCGAGGGTGGGCCGGAGGCGATGGAGGCGTACCTGAACGCCAGGTCCATTTCGATCATGAACGTCTGAAGCGCGACCCCGTTCGCACTGAGCCTGTCGAAGTGCTTGCGCCCGCTGGGCTTCGACAAGCTCAGCCCGAACGGTTCTGAGGCGTGATCTCGCAGGCGGGCATCACCCTTTGTTGGGGCCCAGCTTGTTCGTGAATGCCACGACGAGCGCGGTCATGAAGAAAAACGCCTGCAACTCCAGGCGCCAACCGCCGCTGGCGGTGATGTCCATGAAGTGGGTGGAGTGGGCCAGTGCCACGGCCACCGCCATGTTGATCGCGATCACCAGCGCCGCCGGCACCACCCACACACCCACCAGCAGGAGCAGCGGAGCGATCAGCTCACCGAGGTACACGCCGTAGGCCAGTGCACCCGGCAGGCCGTTGCTGACCAACATGCCTTCGATGCCACCCACACCCCCGGTCACCTTGGCCCAGCCGTGAAAGATCATGAGGATGGCAAGCGTCCAGCGCAGCAGGATCACGCCCAGGCGGGGTTGGTTGAAGAGGTTGTTGATGGCGTTCATGGAAAGTCCGTGTGAGTTGAAAGGAGGCCTTGTGGCTGAGCGCTTTGTACCTGGGGGGGTCCCGGTCAGAGCTTGTCGGCGATCTTTACACATCCCGTGAGCGATACCCGCCCCCGTGTCTCATCCCCAATGCAAGTTGTTGATTCAAAACATTTTTTAGATGTTTCGATCCCCTGGCACTGCGTTTGCTATCAAGGGTTCGAAGACCCGGCAACCGGCCGGTTTTGAACGAACTTGAAAGAGCAACATGACCAAATCCACCCGCTGGGGCTCATTTTTCGCCATCGTCAGTCTCTCTGCTGCTTGCGCGGCTCCAGCCATGGCCGCCTCGGTGACGCTCAACACCACCATCCGCGACTTCTGCTCGTCGGCCTACACCGCGGTGAATGGTTGCACGAACCACGTCGACTTCGACAACAACGGCATCGCATCGGTCACTGGCGCCGTCAAGTCCACCCTGGGTGCCGACGGCAAGCCGGTGTTCAACGCGCCATCGTCCAGCGTGTTCTCCGACGCCGCCAATTTCAACCAGTGGTACAACAACACGCTCGGCGTCAATCAGGCCATCAGCCAGGACCTCACGCTGACCGAGACGTTTGTGGGCTCGGGCATCTACCAGTACACGAGCAATGCGTACTTTCCGATTGATGGCCTGGGCTGGGGCAACCAAGGCAACATCCACAACTACCATTTCACGATGGAGTTGTCGACGATGTTTACCTACCAGGCCGGCCAAACCTTCAACTTCACCGGTGACGACGACGTCTGGGTCTTCATCAACGACAAGCTGGTCATCGATCTGGGCGGTATTCACAGTGCGCAAGGCGCCAGCGTGAACCTCGACACCCTGGGCCTGACGGCGGGTCAAAACTACTCGTTCGACTTTTTCTTCGCCGAGCGCCACCTGAGCGAGTCGAACCTGAAGATCTCCACCTCGATCGTGTTCAACGACAACAAGGTGCCCGAGCCCGGCACGCTGGCCTTGCTGGGCCTGGCGCTGGCGGCAGCCGGCGCTGCGCGCCGCCGCAAAGACTGAGCTCAAACGCTGAAGCAAAAGCCCCGCCAAGGCGGGGCTTTTTCATTGTCACTCGGGTCTGAGGTTCACAGATTCGGCGCCAGCCAGCGCTGGAGCTCTTTCTCGGCCACGGCACTGCGCCGGGCCAGGTCGGCCACCTGGTCTTCGCCGATCTTGCCGACGTTGAAATAGGCGCTCTCGGGGTGGCCCAGGTAGAAGCCGCTCACGCTGGCCGCGGGCAGCATGGCCAGGCTTTCGGTCAGGCCCATGCCGATGTCGTCGCACTGCAGCAGGTCGAACATCGGGCGCTTGACCGAGTGGTCCGGGCAGGCGGGGTAGCCGGGCGCCGGGCGGATGCCCTGGTACTTCTCTTTGATCAGTTCTTCGTTGCTCAGCGTTTCGCCCTCCGCGTAGCCCCAGAGGTCGGTGCGCACGCGGTGGTGCATGCACTCGGCCAGGCCTTCGGCGAGGCGGTCGGCCAGGGCCTTGAGCATGATGGCGGAGTAGTCGTCGTGGTCGTCGATGAACAGCTTCTCTTTCTTCTCCACGCCCAGGCCGGCGGTGACCGCGAACACGCCCACGTAGTCGTCGGCCACGCCCTTGGGCGCCACGAAGTCGGCCAGGCACCGGCTGGGCCGCATCACGCCGTCCACCTCGAAGCGCTCGGTCTGCTGGCGCAGGCCGTGCCAGGTGAGCGCCACCTCGCGGCGGCTCTCGTCGGTGTAGAGCTCGATGTCGTCGTCACCCACGCTGTTGGCCGGGTACAGGCCCACCACCGCGCTGGCGCTGAGCCAGCGGCCTTCAATCAGGCGCTGCAGCATGCGCTTGCCGTCGCTGAACACGCGACGCGCTTCTTCGCCCACCACCTCGTCTTTCAGGATCTCGGGGAAGGGGCCGGCCAGGTCCCAGGTCTGGAAGAACGGCGCCCAGTCGATGTACTTCACGATCTCGTTGAGGTCGAAGTTCTTGAACACGCGCTTGCCGATGAAGCGCGGCTTCTTCGGCTCGAAGCTGCGCCAGTCGATCGGCGTCTTGTTGGCGCGCGCCTTGGCCAGCGGCCACAGCGGCACCTGTTTTTTGTTGGCGTGCTGGGTGCGCACCTTGTCGTAGTCGGCGTTGAGCTCGGCGATGTACTGCGCCGCCTGGTCCGACAGCAGCCCCTGCGCAACACCCACGCTGCGCGAGGCATCGGGCACATACACCACCGGGCCGCTGTAGTGCGGCGCGATCTTCACCGCGGTGTGCACGCGGCTGCAGGTGGCGCCGCCGATCAGCAACGGGATCTGCTTGTCGCGGAAGTGCGCGTCTTTCTCCATCTCGCCCGCCACGTACTGCATCTCTTCCAAGCTGGGTGTGATCAGGCCCGAAAGGCCCACGATGTCGGCGCCCTCGGCCTTGGCCATGGCCAGGATCTCGTGGCAGGGCACCATCACGCCCATGTTCACCACCTCGAAGTTGTTGCACTGCAGGACCACCGTGACGATGTTCTTGCCGATGTCGTGCACGTCGCCCTTCACCGTGGCGATCACGATCTTGCCCTTGGGCTTCACGTCTTCGCCGGCCGCCACCTGGGCCAGCTTCTCGGCCTCGATGTAAGGCAGCAGGTGGGCCACGGCCTGTTTCATCACGCGCGCGCTTTTGACCACCTGCGGCAAAAACATCTTGCCTTGGCCAAACAGGTCGCCCACCACGTTCATGCCGTCCATGAGCGGGCCTTCGATCACGTTGAGCGGGCGGCCGCCACCGGCCTCGATCTCGCGCCACATCTCTTCTGTGTCTTCGCTGATGAAGTCGTTCATGCCGCGCACCAGCGCGTGGCTCAGGCGCTCGCGAATCGGCAGCGCGCGCCACTCGTTCTTTTTGCTGTCGTCCTTCGCCGCGCCCTTGGCGTTTTCGGCCACCTCCACCAGGCGTTCGCCGGCATCGGCGCGGCGGTTCAGCACCACGTCTTCCACCCGTTCGCGCAGATCGGGTTCGAGCTCGTCGTACACGCCCACCATGCCGGCGTTGACGATGCCCATGTCCATGCCGGCTTTGATGGCGTGGTACAGGAACACGGTGTGGATCGCCTCGCGCATCGGGTCGTTGCCGCGGAAGCTGAACGACACGTTGGACACACCGCCGCTTACCTTGGCGCCGGGCAGGTTCTGTTTGATCCAGCGCGTGGCGTTGATGAAGTCGACCGCGTAGTTGTTGTGTTCCTCGATGCCGGTGGCGATCGCGAAGATGTTCGGGTCGAAGATGATGTCTTCCGGCGGAAAGCCCACCTCGTCCACCAAAATTCGGTAGGCCCGTTCGCAGATTTCGACCTTGCGCTCGTAGGTGTCGGCCTGGCCTTTTTCGTCAAACGCCATCACCACGGCGGCTGCGCCGTAGCGCTTGACCAGCCGCGCCTGGCGCTTGAACTCGTCCACGCCCTCTTTCATGCTGATGGAGTTCACCACGCCCTTGCCCTGCACGCAGCGCAGGCCGGCTTCGATCACCTCCCACTTGGAGCTGTCCACCATCACCGGCACGCGTGCGATGTCGGGCTCGCCCGCGATCAGGTTGAGGAACTTCACCATGGCGGCCTTGCTGTCCAGCATGGCCTCGTCCATGTTCACGTCGATGATCTGCGCGCCGTTTTCCACCTGCTGGCGCGCCACGGCCAGCGCTTGCTCGTACTCGCCATTCAGGATCATGCGGGCGAAGGCCTTGGAGCCGGTGACGTTGGTGCGCTCGCCCACGTTCACAAACAGGCTGTCCGCGCCAATGCGCAGCGGCTCCAGGCCGGAGAGCAGCATGGGCGGCACGGAAACGGGGGAAGACGCGGAAGTGGAGGCAGATGCAGACATGGGGGCTCACCAAGGCAGTTTTGCAGACAACAGACTGGTGAGCGCCGTTTTGGGCCTGTTCATGCCCACTCAAGCCTGACGCACGGTGAGGGCTGAAAAGCCCGCCGGCGCTGCAGCGCTCCTTGAGAGGCCGCGATTTTAACGCGCGGGGCGCCCAGGCCGCCTCTGGTGCGATGTTTGCTTGACCCAACTCATGCCCCACCGCACCGACCCCGACCACACCGGCACCGACTGGCACGCCCAGGAGCTGCTGCTCATGCGCGAGGTCATGAAGCTGGTGGGCCGCAGCCTGGCGCCGGCCTTTGTGTTGCGCGAGATGCTGCACCTGATGAGCGAGCTGCTCGGCCTGAACCGGGGGCGCATGGTGCTGGCCGACGAAGGCATCCCCGGCCAGGCCAAAGAAACGCGCACCGCCTCCATTCGCCACGCCTACGGCCTCACCGCCGGGCAGGTGGCCAGCGGCGTTTACCGCTGGGGCGAGGGCATCACCGGGCGGGTGCTGCAGACCGGCCTGCCCGCCATCGTGCAGGACGTGGAGGCCGAGCCGCTGTTTTTGTTTCGCTGCGTGCCGCGCAGCCAGCTGCCACCGCAGACCGTGGCCTTTCTGGCGCTGCCCATCGAGGTGAACGGAGCCACCATCGGCGTGCTGGCCTGCCACCGCATCCGCAGCCGCCAGCGCCATTTGAACGACGACCTGGCCCTGCTGCGTATCTTGGCCACGCTGGCCGGGCAGCTGCTGCAGCTGGAACAGCTGGTGGCCGAAGAAACCCGCCAGCTCGAAGAACGCAACGCCGCCCTGGCCCGCGCGCTGGACACCAGCACCGCCCGCTACGGGCTCATTGGCCGATCACCCGCGCTCTTGCAGGCCCTGGGCGAGCTGGAGCGCGTGTCGCAGTCGCAGGCCACGGTGTTGCTGCTGGGTGAGTCGGGCACCGGCAAGGAGCTGTTTGCCCGCGCCGTGCACCTGGCCAGCGGCCGGCACGACCAGCCCTTCATCAAGGTGAACTGCTCGGCGATCCCCGACACCTTGTTCGAGTCTGAACTGTTTGGCTACGAGCGCGGCGCCTTCACCGGCGCCAACACCGCGCGCGCCGGCTGGTTTGAGCAGGCCAACGGCGGCACCATCTTTCTGGACGAGATCGGCGAGCTGCCGCTGGCCATGCAGAGCAAGCTGCTGCGCACCCTGCAAGAAGGCACGCTGGTGCGACTGGGCGGCACGCGGGAGGTGAAGGTCAACGTGCGCCTGGTGGCCGCCACCAACCGGGACCTGGCGCGCGACGTGCAGGCCGGGCAGTTCCGGCAAGACCTGTATTACCGGCTCAACGTGATCCCCATCCGCCTGCCCAGCCTGCGCGAGCGGCGCGAAGACATCCGCGCACTCGCCTTGCATTTTGTGAACCGCGCCAACCAGGCCCACGAGCGCAACGTGCACCTGGCGCCCGAGGCCATGGCGCGGCTGGAGACGCACGACTGGCCCGGCAACATCCGCGAACTCGGCAACCTCATCGAACGCCTGGTGCTGCTGACCGACCACACCCGGGTGACCGCCGTGGCACTGGAGCGCTTCATGCCCGAGTCGCTCACGCCGCTGCCCGCCACCGAGCCCCCACCCGCGCTGCCCCTGCCCGCCGGCCAGGTGCGCGAATACCAGAGCGCCCGCTCCCACAGCCCGCAGGCTCTGCAAGAAGCCCTGCAGCGCCACCAGGGCAACCAGACCCAGGCCGCCCAGAGCCTGGGGCTCACGCTGCGGCAGTTCAGCTACCGGCTGCGCAAGGCCGGGCTGCGCTGAAGGGTGGGGTTGAGCCGTGGGACGGACAGCCCGCGCCACGGATGTGTGCCAGCATCGACGCCATTGACCAAGACACGCGAGAAGCCGCCATGAAAACCATCGACGAAATGCTGAACCTGGCCCTGCTGACCCCCGACGAGCACCAGCAGATCAGCAGCTGGATTGCCCAGGCCGACACACCCGACGAGATCCTGAAGATGCCGCCCCTGCTGTGGCGGGCGGTGGAGCGGGCGAGTGCGGTGATGGGGATTGACGAGGATCTGCTGCGGCCGCCTGCGCTGGATGCGGACGATTTCATCAGCCGATAGCCCCTTGCCCAATGGGTGTCGTGTCGAAACCACCCGGCCTCGTTCGTCGTGCAACATGGGCGGCCCTTCGCCCGGAGAAACACCATGGCAACGAACAAGAAGATCCAAGGCCCAGCCTCTTACTTTCCGTCCATCGAAAAGAAGTATGGCCAACCCATCGAACACTGGCTTCAGATCCTCCGGTCTGCCGGCGACCTCAAGCACATGGAGCTGGTGAGCCTGCTCAAGTCGGCGCACGGGCTCGGGCACGGTCACGCCAATGCGCTGGTGGCCCACCATCTGGCCAAGCGGTAGCTTGTTCATCCACCCGGCGTTTTGCCGGACAACGACCTAGCTTCGAAAGGCGACCCATGCGCTTCATCATCACGGCACAGGCGAGTGCGGACACGCCGCCGACAGACCCGGCAGCAGACTTTGACGCGGAGCTTTTCAAGGCCTACATGCGCTTCAACGAGGAGATGCACCAGGCCGGCGTGCTCGTGGCCTCAGAGGGCCTCAATCCGTCAGCCCCAGGGGCCCGCATCGCGGTTGCCAATGGGAGGCGCTGCGTGGTGGATGGGCCCTTCGCTGAGTCCAAAGAACTGGTGGGAGGCTTCTACCTCATCGACGTGGCGTCGCTGGACGAAGCTGTTCAGTGGGCTCTGCGCGCGCCGTCTGGCTTTGGGGCCGACGACATTCTGGAGATTCGCCAACTGACCGGCGCGGGAGACCTGCCCCCTGAAATTCTCAGATTGATCAACGAGGCTGCGCCGTCCTGGAGCGCCTCGGCATGGCAATCGCGCAATGACAAGCCGTGACCGACCACGCCAACGCCTGTCCCACTTCAGGAGAACCACCATGAACAGCAAGAACACCATCTGCCTTTGGTACGACGGCACCGCGTTGGACGCCGCGAAGTTTTACGCCGAGACCTTCCCTGACAGCGCGGTGGAGGCGGTGCATCTCGCTCCGGGCGACTATCCTGCGGGCAAGCAGGGCGGTGTCCTGACGGTCGAGTTCAGGTTGATGGGAATGTCTTGCCTGGGCTTGAACGGGGGTCCGGCATTCAGCCACAGCGAAGCCTTCTCGTTCCAGGTGGCGACCGACGATCAGGCGGAAACAGACCGCCTTTGGAACGCGATCGTCGGCAACGGTGGACAGGAAAGCGCCTGCGGCTGGTGCAAGGACAAATGGGGACTGTCGTGGCAGATCACGCCACGCGCCTTGACGGCCGCGATCACCGACCCCGATCCGGCAGCGGCCAAGCGCGCATTTGAAGCCATGATGGAGATGCGAAAGATCGACATCGCCGCCATCGAAGCGGCTCGGCGCGGCTGACGCATCCCTAAGTTTCCCCGTCCCATCCACGGCGAATGGGCGTTGACGTGCGCTGGGTTGCTCCGAGATGGAGCGTTTGGGAGGCAGAGACTTGGGCTTGGCCCAAACAGCCATCGCGCTGATGGGGGAGGCTTGGCTGCCTCAGACTGAAAGTTGACGTTCAACGGTCTTGCGAAATGGTCAGGTTCCAGCTTGGATAGGGGACTTCACGCAGTCCGTCTACCGACCTCGAAGCCGGGACTCAACATTAAATTGATTGGATCAGCTAACGGTGTGCCAATCGCCAAATCAGATCCGGCGGGTCCTATTCGGCCAGTACAGGCTGTTGCGGGTCCGCTGCGAGGCTGATGTGCTCCAGCCTCCAGCGCTTCAACTGCTTGAATTGCTGGTAAGTCAAGACCGATTCCGACACCGCGTCGCAAGAGCGCAGTTCTATCTGCTGCCACGTCTTGGTGGGGCTGAACAGTTTGTCCTTGAACGCTTGCTCAATGGCCGTGGCTGCGGTTCTCGCTGCTTTCTCTGCTGCGTCGAAGTCATGATCAGCCGAGTGCAGGATAGTGATGTCGAGGATGTACGTATCGCCTGGGCCATCGCGGGTGACCTCGGCACCCTCGTCCACATCGAAGAAGACGCCAGCAATCAATTCGCCATGAGGCTTCACAGCCTTGGCAATCTTCTCGTGCAGCTTGAATTCCTTCGCAGTCAGGCGGCGCTCGAATTCGTCGGGGAAGGCAGAGCGGCGGTATCGACTGGCCAGCCACATCTGGAAGATGGCGTGGTTCTCCGGGCACAGATGCGCATCGGCGCGAGGGGCAAATTCGTTCAGTGCGTGCTTGTCGATAGATACCTTGGCGCTCGCCTCAAACTCTGCCCAGAAAACCGCACTGCCTGCAAACTCGACATGGAGCTTGCGGGCGTTCTTGGCATGGGTGCAGTTACCGTCTTTGTCCGCGAGCAGACGGCCAACGACAACCTCCACGATCGGCTCCCCATCCGGTTCTTGCGCAAGATCGCAGTCGTGGCTGGCGACGATTGCGATCGTCTGGTCTGGCGCGACTGGGTGATGAAGCTTGAGCGCTTCGATCGCGTCTTTGCCTAGTAAATGCCCTTGGCGCCATGGGGTGTCACGATTCCACTCTGCCACGTTTCACCTTTAACCATGGTCGCTGGACGCAGGGAGGTCGAAGTCAGCACTCGCGGGAGTCTTCGCCCGATTCGCAAATCGAAAGTTCATACGTTCGCGTTGCGCTGCCTCGCGTTTGCGAACTTGGACCAGCATCAGGGCGGCGTCCCTCGCGGACTCACCTGCCTGCGCAACCTGCATAAGTGACCGCCCATTGGCGAACCTGCGCTTCAGAAGGGCCGCGTCGATATTCACGCCTTCGCGCGCCAGCACGTCAGCAGCTTGGGCCAGGTCCTGCAGCTTCGCAGCGTTCTCGTCTGCAACAGGATCGCCATTCAGCCAGTTGTAGACGGACTGTCGCGACACGCCGAACGTCGTCGCAAGGTCGGAGACGGCTGGATTTAGAACCTCGCGAATGCGCAACAAGTTTTCGCTAGGAGTGCGAGCTTGCTCCACCTCCGCGATCTCGGCCACCATGTGCTGTGCTTGATGAGCGCTCCGCTGGAGGCGCTCCAGCGAAAGTTCGCCGCCAGTACCGATGCTGGTCAGTGTGGCACCTGCGGCAGTCATCCATCCCACGAAGCGAACAAGGGTGGAGGTGACGCCCGTCGCGGCCGGCCGGTCGGTAATCCAGCCACCATAAGTAATTGTTGTGCTCATGATGTTCTCCGTTTAGGCCCAAGAGGCCCGTGCATGGTCGGTGACGGTCGCATTGAAGGACTTAACGATTTCATCATGAAGCGCCGCCAATCTCGCCCCCACCTTGGAGAGCTCGAATGCTTCTCGATGACCGATGGATGCATCCGTATCGACAATGGCATGCAGGCTCTCGCGCTGGGTAAAGCGAGGATCGAGTATGGGTGCCAAGCCGCCAAGCTCCATAGGAAGACCAACATGCCCGTGGCGGATAAGGACACGCGACACAAGCTGGCCAGCGGCGGTCGAGACGATGGTCTCGCTGACCGAATGTTGAAGTTGACCTTCCCCTCGTAACGCAAGACCAAGCACTTCCGGCACTAGGAATTCCCGCAGTGTTTCGCCCTCTTTCGAAGGTTGAACAGCGTCCAAGTACCGAAGCCCGATGCGCTCAACGAAATCGAGACGCAGTGCGTCGTGCAGGATGCCAAGCCCCTTCAAAAGGGTCTCGGAGAATGGTTCGAAGGTGTCGTAGCTGGTGGTCTGGAACGACAGAGCATTCGTTTCCAGCAAAAACAGTGATCGACCGTCGATATCGCCGAACAGATAGCGCGCCTGTGGCGTCACGGTCGGAGCGGTCATCTGTCCTTGCCCTGTGCCGCCAAAAGGCAGCACAAGCTGCTGGAATACTTCCTTCTTGTAATCGGGGAAGTGCGCCTCGCGCATCTTGGACTGGATGGCTGGGATGTACCCATCCAAGTCCAGCACCGGGTTGAACCGAACTTGGGCGACTGTGTAGTAGACCGGCGCATTGGTCAGCTTTTTCCCCATGGTGTCCTCGACAGTGTTCTTGACAGACAGGTTGACACTTTACACCATGGTTGACAGTTTCCGCTGGTGGCCTCTGCGGCGCGGTTTTCTATTGGCAGCCGCACGGGTACGGCGGCGAGATTTTCGATTAGTGCCGCCAAGGCGCCGGTCACAACGATGAGCTTCTGGCCGAAAGCGGCCGCTCTGGCCAATGCGCTGAAAGTCCGAGAACGCTGCAGCGCGGTCACTGAAAAACTTTCGTCCAAACTGAGCCAGCCAGCGAAAAGCTCCCGCTCCACCCGATCCTCCATTTCGAATGGCAGTCGCAGGGGATGCATTGTTTTGCCATCAACGTGTTCAGGTCTCGCCCCGACTCGATAGCATCCATCGCAAGACCACCCACCCCCGGCCACGCCATGAAGCAGTTGCTGTGCACCGCGATGCTGATCGTCCCGTCCTTCGTTTGGGCCGGGCCGTCCCTGTGTCAACCGCCGGAGGCGCTTGTGTTTTCCTGCTCCACAAAAGGCGGCAAGTGGGTGTCTGTGTGTTCGGGCGACACCGGCCTGAGCTACCGGTTCGGAACAAAGCAGAAAACAGAACTGGAGCTGGCCGACCCGGGGATCGCGCACCCTGATGCATTTCGCCACTACCACTACTTTCGGGCAGGCGTCGACAGAACGTGGCTGACCATGCAGACCCCTGCGGCTGTCTACGAGGTGTTCACGGAGTACGAGGCACCGTCGCAACCCACGGCGGGCGTTCGCATCTTTGACACAAACGGGCGGCAACTGGCCAACCGTCTGTGTGTGGGCCACGCCGAGGCGCACTGGTACCGCCTGGAGGGCAAGGTGGCGTGTTCGGACGAGGCGGTGAACTCGTGTGTGCCGCCCGCGCCACTCAAGCCGCGTCGATAGCCTCATCAACACTGTGTCGACATTGTGTCGACATTGTGTCGACACAGTGGCGCATCCATCCGTCGGCGTCCGCCAGCGCACTCTCGCCCCCAACCCCAATAAATCCAACAAATTCAACGCCCTTCCAGCGTTGACAAACCCTCGCGCGCCCCTGGCACGTTGGTTGCGCTAGAGACCTCAGGCAATCCCGCCTTCCGCCACTTCCGCGAGGTCTCCATGAGCATTGAAGCCACCCTGATCGCCCCCGCCCAGCTTGCTGCGCTGCAGTCGTCCGAACCCGTCGTGGTCATCGACACGCGTGACGCGGACACCTTTGCCGCCGGTCACATTCCCGGTGCCGTGAACCTGCGCGAAGTGTTCACGTATCTGGCCACCTCCACACCCGAAGGACTGCAGGCGCTCAAGGCCACGTTTGCCGAGGCGCTGGGCGCGGCCGGCTTGTCGGGCAAGGAAACGGCGGTGTTTTACGAAGACGCGATGAACAGCGGCTACGGCCAGTCGTGCCGCGGCTACTACCTGCTCACCTGGCTGGGCTACCCCAAGATCAAGGTGCTCAACGGCGGCTTCAGCGCCTGGAAATCCGCCGGCCTGCCCATCTCCACCACGGCCGTGGCGCCCACGCCCGCCACCTTCCCGAGCGATCTGCCCACCGCCGACGTGATGCTCACGCAAGAAGAAGTGAAGGCCGCGCTGGGCACCGACACCGTGTTGCTCGACGTGCGCGACATCGACGAGTGGATCGGCGAATCGTCTTCGCCTTACGGCAAGGATTTCGCGCCCCGCAAAGGCCGCCTGCCCGGCGCCAAGTGGCTGGAGTGGTACCGCTTCATGAAGCCTTCCGCCCAAGGCCCGGTGTTCAAGACGCCCGACGAAGTCAAGGCCGAGTGCGCCACCGCCGGCATCACCACCGACGACACCATCTACCTCTACTGCTTCAAGGGCGCGCGCGCGTCCAACACCTTCCTGGCGCTCAAGCAGGCCGGCTTCTCCGACGTGCGCATGTACTTCGGTTCGTGGAACGAGTGGTCGCGCGACGAGAGCCTGCCGATCGAGACCGGTCTGCCGGTGGCCAAGTCCACCAAGAAGCCTGCGCTGGCCCTGGCCGCCTGATCCCTTTTTCTCTGACCCCTGAAAACCTGGAGACACCATGTCCGCTACCGACACGCTCGAGCCTGTGACCACCGTGAAGGCTTACCTGCGCCCCATCGACAGCGAGGGCCTCGCGGCCTTTGCCGCCAAGGGCAAGGCCAACCCCGCCAGCCGTGGCACCAACAAGGTCCACACCGTCATGGAGGGGCAGTACCGTTCGCTCTCCACCGTGGGCAACCACGCCCCGGTGGTGGTGGACGAGCCGCTGCACCTCTTCGGCGAAGACACGGCCCCGGCGCCCGGCGAGATCGTGCTGTCGGGCCTGGGCGGGTGTCTCGCGGTGGGCATCACCGCGGTGGCCACCTGGAAGGGCGTGAAGCTCAGCAAGCTCGAGGTCTTCATGGAAGGCGACATCGGCAACCCCGCTGCGTGGGGCGCTGGTGGCGCGCTGGAGAAGCTGCCGGCCGAGATGGGCTTTCAGGCCATCCGCGTGAAGGTGGTGGTGGAGGGCGATGCGCCCCGCGAGGTGCTCGACGAGATCGTGAAGCACGCCAACTTCTATTCACCGGTGGCCAACAGCATGCGCAACCCGATCCCGTTCGAGATCGCGCTG
>JBKBWW010000028.1:12474-33713 GCA_046314475.1 Hydrogenophaga sp. | reverse complement strand
TTCAGTATCTCGGGCAGCGCCTGGGCGCGGGTGTTGGCGGGGGAAGTCTTGTGTGGTTTGTAAGAAGCGACCCGAGCCGCAGGCCGCAGCCGGACGGGCGGCCTCAGGCTTTCCCCGACAATAGCCCCCATGAAACACCTCACGCCCCAGCAGGCCTGGGCCTGGCTGCAGGCCGAACGCGAGCAGCGCGAAGCCCGCGGCGAGCCCGCACCGCTGTTTGTGGACGTGCGCATGGAAATCGAATCGCTTTACGTGGGCCGCCCGCCCGGCGTGGAGAACATTCCCTGGTACGAATACCCCGACCTCACCCCCGACCCGGCGCGTTTTGCGCAAGCGGTGGAGCGCGAGGCGGGCGACAAACAACGCCCGGTGCTGCTGATCTGCCGCAGCGGCAAGCGCACGCTGGATGCCGGAAAAGCCCTGGAGGCTGCCGGTTTCAGCGAGGTGGCGCACGTGGTGCACGGCTTCGAGGGGGAGCTCAACGAGGACTTCAAGCGCTCCAGCCTGAACGGCTGGCGCTTTGAGGGTTTGCCGTGGGAGCAGATGTGATCGACATCGCGCCGGAAAGCGAAATCCTGGAGGCCAGCGTCGGCGTTCTGCAAGAAGTCTTCGGGTTTGAGGCCTTCCGCGGCCCGCAGGCCGAGATCGTGGCGCACGTGGGTGGCGGTGGCGACGCGCTGGTGCTCATGCCCACGGGCGGCGGCAAGTCGCTGTGTTACCAGGTGCCGGCCATCGTGCGCGAGCGCAGCGGCCAGGGCCTCACGGTGGTGGTGTCGCCGCTGATCGCGCTCATGCACGACCAGGTGGGCGCCTTGCTGGAAGCCGGCGTGGCCGCAGCCTTCCTGAATTCCAGCCTCTCCAGCGAAGACGCGCAGCGCGTGGAAAAGGAAATGCTGCGCGGCGAGCTGACCCTGCTCTATGCAGCGCCTGAGCGCCTGACCACGCCGCGATTCCTGGCCCTGCTCGACTCGCTCAAGGAACGCGGCAAGCTCGCGCTGTTTGCCATCGACGAAGCGCACTGCGTGAGCCAGTGGGGCCACGACTTCCGCCCCGAATACCGGGGCCTCGTGGTGTTGCACGAGCGCTTTGCCGGTGTGCCGCGCGTGGCTCTCACCGCCACCGCCGACGACCTCACGCGCGCCGACATCGTCGAGCGCCTGCAGTTGCAGGACGCTCGCACCTTCATCAGCAGCTTCGACCGGCCCAACATCCGCTACCAGCTGGTGGAGAAAAAAGACGCCACCGCCCAGTTGCTGCGCTTCATCCGCGACGAACACACCAGCGGCGACGAGCACGACGCGGGCATCGTGTACTGCCAGTCGCGCCGCCGGGTGGAAGAGGTGGCCAAGCTGCTGTGCGACGCGGGCCTCAACGCCTTGCCGTACCACGCTGGCCTGGACGCCGCCGTGCGGCAGAAACACCAGGACCGTTTCCTGCGCGAAGAGGGCCTGATCATGGTGGCCACCATCGCGTTCGGCATGGGCATCGACAAGCCCGACGTGCGTTTTGTGGCCCATCTGGACATGCCCAAGAACATCGAGGGCTACTACCAGGAAACCGGGCGCGCCGGGCGCGACGGCGAACCCGCCAACGCCTGGATGGCCTATGGCCTGCAGGACGTGGTGAACCAGCGCCGCATGATCGACGAGAGCCCCGCGGCCGACGAGTTCAAGCAGGTGATGCGCGGCAAGCTCGACGCCTTGCTGACCCTGGCCGAAGCCAGCGACTGCCGCCGTGTGCGGCTGTTGTCCTATTTCGGCGAAGAGAGCGAGCCCTGCGGCAACTGCGACAACTGCCTGCACCCGCCGCAGTTGTTTGATGCCACCGAGTCCGCGCGCAAGCTGCTCTCGTGCATCTACCGCGTGCAGCAGTCCAGCGGCATGGCCTTTGGTGCCGGCCACATCATGGACATCCTGCGCGGCAAGGTCACCGAGAAGGTGACGCAGCACGGGCACGACAAGCTCTCCACCTTCGGCATCGGCGCCGATCTGTCCGAAACCCAGTGGCGCGCGCTCTTGCGCCAGCTGATCGCCCGCGAAGCGGTGCAGGTGGACGCGGCGCACTACAACACCCTGCACCTGCAGGACGCAGCGCGCGAGATCTTGAAAGGCCAGAGTGCGGTGTGGCTGAAGTCGCTGGCCGAGAAGGCCGCCGGCTCCGGGCGCGTGAGCCGCCCGCGCAGCGCCCGCGCCGCCGTGGCCGACGACGGCCAGCCGCTCACCCTGGCCGCGCGCGACGCCCTGGACGCGCTCAAGGCTTGGCGCGCCGGCGTGGCGAAGGAACACAACCTGCCCGCGTTCGTGATCTTTCACGACGCCACCCTGCGCGCGATTGCCGCCCGCCAGCCCCGCAGCCTGGCCGATCTGGACGGCATTGCCGGCCTGGGCGTGAAAAAACGCGAGGCCTACGGCGAAGAGGTGCTGCGGGTGGTGAGTGCTTTCGGGTGATCGCCAGGTCGGGCTTCAGGCCCCGACCACCACCATCGGCTGACACGCCCGACCGCTCATCGCACCAAGGGACTTGAGCCCCTGTCATCGCTCAAGTAAGCCGCTCATCTGACGATGCTCAAGGTGTACCCGGGGCGTATTCCCCTCACCCCGAACATCTCGAACGGAGCACCGCATGTTTTCCTGGCTGGCCTGGATGGGCAAAAGCAAAAAGGTTCAGTACCACGACACGCAGGTCCTGGAGCTGGACTTTCTGGTGGACGAGTTCCACGCCGCGATGGCCGACATCCAGGACCCGATCCGTGTGCGCATTCATGCCGCGCTGCTGTCGTGCCAAAGCCCCAAGGACCTCTGGTTCCTGCGCAGCAAGCTGTTCGGTCTGATTTCCAAACACCACTGCGAGAGCGTGGCCAACACCCGCATCGGCCGCCTCGACCAGAAGCTGCGCTTCTTCGTGGACAACCACCCCGATTACTCGCCGGACGAGCTGCCCAGCAAGCCCATGACGCTGCTGCACTGAGCCGCCGCGTCCACCCGTCCCCCACCGCGACCGCTTTTCAGCGGTCGCGCAGTTTCAGCGCCGCCATCAGCGCCAGCGCGCAGATCGCCGCCAGCATCAAAAAGGTTTCGTCAAACGCAGCCATGCGCGCCGGGCTGGCGGGGCTGGTGTCGAGCATCGCGCCGTGCGCCGCCACGCGCCATTCGAGCACGATGCCGCACAGGCTCACACCCGCCGCGCCGCCCAGCATGCGCAGAAAGTTGATCACGCTCGATCCTTGAGGAATGTGGCTGTGGCCCAGCCCGCGCATGGCGCCGATGTTGAGCGAGGGCAGGATGAAGCCCAGGCCGATGCGCCCCAGGATCGCCCAGACCACCAGCAAGGGAATGATCTGCGCCGGGCGAGCCAGGTCGATGGTGACCATGAGCGCGAACGACGCGGACAACAGCACCAGGCCGATGCTCACCAGCCGGTGCGTGGGCTGCCTGTCGGCCAGCCGGCCCACCACCGCAATGCTCACCGCCAGCACCAGGCCGGCCGGCAGCAGGATGGTGCCCACGTACGAGGCCGAGAGGCCCAGCCCCATCTGCATGTAGACCGGCAGCAGGTAGGTGGAGCCGAAGAGCGCAATGCCGTAGATGAAAGCCACGATGCTGCCCATGGCAAATCGCCGGTCCTTGAACAGCGAGAGGTTCATCAGCGGGTCGATGCCCTGGTCGGGGTGGCGCTGGCGCGATTTGAGCGTGCGCCGCTGCAGCACCACAAACGCCACCAGCAGCAGCGCGGCGCCGCCCAGCAGCAGGCTGGCGCTCAGCGCCGTGCCGCCTTGCAATTCCACCAGGCCGTTGAGCAGGCACAGCGTGCCCACCGCAGCCAGCAGCAGCCCGCGCCAGTCCAGGCCCGCGCCCTGGCGGTTGGCGGCCAGCCCACCGGGTGAGGTGGTCGGCACATAGCGCCGCGCGAGCCACAGCGAGGCGATGCAGAACGGCACCACCATGAAAAAGATGGAGCGCCAGCCAAAGCCGTCCACCAGCAGACCGCCGATGCTGGGGCCCAGCGCGGGTGCGAGCACCACACCCATGCCGAACACACCGCTGGCGCGGCCCTGTTCGTGCGGCTCGAAGGCGCGCAGGATGATGATGGCCGGGATCGGCTGCACCACGCCGGCGGCCAGGCCCTCGGCCACGCGCGCGGCGAGCACCAGCGGGAACGAGTTGGCAAAACCTCCGGCCACGCCGCCCACCAGCAGCAGCCACATGCAGCCCGCGTAGGTGCTGCGGTAGCCGTAGCGCGCCAGCAGCCAGGGCGTGGTGAGCATCGAGACCGTCATGGCCGCCATGAAGCCCGAGGTGGCCCACTGGGCACGCTCCTGGCCGAGCGTGAAGTGCTGGCTCATGTCGGGAATGGCCACGTTGATGATGGTCGACGACATGATCGACGCCATGGTGCCCACCATCACCGAGAGCAGCAGCAGCCAGCGGTAACGTTCGCCGTAGCGCGCGCGCAGGGCGGGCAGGGAGTGGTCGGCCGGCTCAGCCATGGGGCACCACCGCAGCGGCCGCACAGCGCGCGCAGATGCAGGCCTGGCCGGCACTCGCGGCGGGCACACGCTGCAGCAGCTCGGGGCTGAAGGTGGCGCCCACACACCAGCAGGGGCCCTGCTTCTGGCCGGTCTCGCGTTCCAGCTCCATCGCGCAGCGGTTGGTCTCGCCGCACAGCGGGCAGCGCGCGGGGTCGATGGCGGGGGCGTTGGGAGTCATGGGAGATGGGGGTACTGACGCGCCGGGGTGGCGGTGGGTGGAGGCTATGGTAATTTCAAAGCCTTCTTCTTTGCCATGGTGTCTGCCATGGCCACAGCCGGTCCGGCCACCTTGCCTGGCGCACCCACTTTCCCATGCCCATGTTTGCGTTTTTCCGCCGCACCGCCACCCTGATGGCGCTGCTCCTGCCCGCCTGGGCTGCGCTGGCCGCCGGCCCAGGCGCGCACACCGTGCCCGACACCATGGCCCAGCGCCTGCTCGCCTGCACCGTGTGCCACGGCGAGCAGGGCCGCGCCACCAACGCGGGTTACTTTCCGCGCATCGCCGGCAAGCCCGCCGGCTACCTCTACAACCAACTGGTGCACTTTCGCGCCGGGCGGCGCAACAACGAGGGCATGTCCTCGCTGCTCGATTCGTTGAGCGACGACTACCTGCGCGAGATCGCGGCGCACTTCGCCAGCCTGGACCTGCCCTACCCGGCGCCCCAGCGCAGCGACGCAGCACCCGCCGTGCTGCAGCGGGGCGAGGCCCTGGCCCTGCGCGGCGACAAGGCGCGCGATCTGCCCGCCTGCGTGGCCTGCCACGGCCAGGCCCTCACCGGTGTGAACCCGGCCATCCCGGGCCTGCTCGGCCTGCCGCGCGACTACCTCATCGGCCAGCTCGGCGCCTGGCAGACCGGCCTGCGCCGTGCCAGCGCGCCCGACTGCATGGGTCATGTGGCGCAGCGCCTGAGCGGGGGCGACGTGAGCGCGGTGGCGAGCTGGCTCGCGAGCCAGCCGCTGTCGGCCAACACCCACCCCGCACCCGCCATGGCGCAGCCGTTGCCTTTGCGCTGCGGCAGCGGGGGTTGACCATGGGCCGCCACATCACACCCTGGCGGGTGGTTTTCGGGGTCTTGCTGCTGGGCGTGAGCGCGCTGGCGCTGGCGGTGTTGCTCGAATTGCGCGGCGCACCGCTGGACACCGAGGCGCCGCCGTTGCCCGTGACGCCGCAACTCGTGGAGCGTGGCGCCTACCTCGCCCGCGCCGGCAACTGCATGGCCTGCCACACCGAGCGCGGCGGCGCAGCGTACGCGGGTGGCCGCGCCGTGCCCACGCCGTTTGGCGCGGTGGTCTCGACCAACCTCACGCCGCACAAAACCACCGGCATCGGGCGCTGGAGCGCCGCCGAGTTCTGGCGCGCCCTGCACCACGGCCAGTCGCAGGACGGCCGTTTGCTCTACCCCGCCTTCCCTTACACCCACACCACGCTGGTCACGCGCGAGGACAGCGATGCGCTGTTCGCCTTCCTGCACAGCCAGCCCGCGGTGGAGCAGGCCAACCGGCCGCATGGCCTGCGTTTTCCGTACAACACCCAGGCGGCGTTGGCCGTGTGGCGCGCGCTGTATTTCAAGCCCGGTGTGTTCGCGCCCGAGTCCACGCAAAGCGCGGAGTGGAACCGTGGCGCCTACCTCACGCGCGGCTTGGCGCACTGCTCGGCATGCCACGCCGAACGCGACCCGCTCGGTGGCAGCAGCGAGGCGCAGGCCTTTCGCGGCGGCCTCATGCCGGCACAAGACTGGTACGCGCCCTCGCTGCGGTCGGTGGCGGAAGGCGGCGTGGCCACCTGGGACACACAGCAGGTGGTGGCCCTGCTCAAGACCGGCGTGGCCGAGGGTGCGTCGGTCATGGGGCCCATGGCCGACGTGGTGCTGCACGGCACGCAGCATTTGACCGATGCCGACCTGCGCGCGATGGCGGTGTATCTCAAGGACCTGCCGGCGCACGACACGCCCCGCAGCACCGTCGAGCGCGCCGATCCGCAGCTGATGGCGCGCGGAGAGAAGCTCTATGCGCAGCAGTGCGCGCAGTGCCATGGCGACAACGGCGAAGGCGCTGCCGGCGTGTACCCGCGCCTGGCCGGCAACCGCGCTGTGGTGCTGGAGACGCCGCACAACACGGTGCAAGCCATCCTGGGCGGCGGTTTTGCACCCGCCACCGCCGGCCACCCGCGCCCCTACGGCATGCCGCCCTACCGAACGCTGCTCACCGACGAGGAGGTGGCCGCGGTGGCCAGCTTCGTGCGCCAGTCGTGGGGCAACCAGGCGCCGGCCGTGTCCAGTCTGGCGGTGCAGCGCATCCGTTGAGGACCGTGGTTGTGGGGACTTGGTGCGCGGCCCGGCAGTTCGGGTCAGCAGCTTCTAGACTGGCGCCATGACACCTCGCAATTGGTCCGTCCTGCCCGTGGTGGCCACCGTGGCCGCTGTCGCCGTGCTGTTCACCACCGGCTGCGCCGCCTGGCGCATCGGGCAGGCGGCCGACCTCGCGCGCAAAAGCACACCGTTCCAACAAAGCCCGGCCGACGCAGCACTGAGCTTGCTCATCGTGGGCGACAGCACCGGCGTGGGCACCGGGGCGAGCGCCCCCGAGGCCAGCCTGGCGGGTTTGCTCGGGCGCACCTATCCGCGCCTGCGCATCGACAACCGCGCGCGCGATGGCGCCACCTTCGCCGACGTGCTGCGCCAGTTGCAGGGCCCGCAGCGTTACGACCTGGTGCTGGTCCAGGCCGGTGGCAACGACGTGATCCGGCTGCGCGCCGACAAACACGTGCGCGCCGACATCGACCGGGTCACCGCGCTGGCCCGCGAGCGCGCCGACCGCGTGGTGCTCATGCCCGCGGGCAACGTGGGCAATGCTCCGTTCTTTTTCCCACCCGCCTCGTGGCTCATGACGGACCGTGCCCGCCGTTTGCACGGCTTCGTGCGCGAGTCCGCCACGCGCCACGGCGCGGTGGTGGTGAACCTCTTCAAGGAAAAGGCCGACGACCCGTTCGCGCAGACGCCCGCGCTCAACGCGGTGGACGGCCTGCACCCCAGCGACGCGGGCTACCGGGTCTGGCGCGACGAGTTGCTGGCCCAAAGCGGTTGGGCGGCGGTGCTCGCCGCGGCCCGCTGAGGCTTACACCCCCGCCACCACTCCGTCGCTGCGCGGATCCGCCGCGCCTTCGATCACGCCGTTGGGGTGGCGCACGAGCGCACCCGCGTGGCCCATGGTGTCGCTGAAGGCTTCGGTGAACACCTCCACCTCGTGGCCGGCGGCCTTGAGTGCGTCGACCAGCGCCGGGTCGAAGCGGCTCTCCAGTTTCAGTGAGGTGGTCTCGCCACCCCAGGTGCGGCCGAGCAGCCAGCGCGGTGCGGTCACCGCCTGTTGCAGGCCCTGGCCGAAGCGTGCGTAGCGCGTGAACACGGCTGCTTGCGTCTGGGGCTGGCCTTCGCCGCCCATGGTGCCGTAGGGCATGACGCGGCCGTCGTCGAACAGCGCGAGCGATGGGTTGAGGGTGTGGAAGGGGCGCATGCCGGGCTTGAGCACGTTGAGCGCCTTCGGGTCGAGCGAAAAACTCGTGCCCCGGTTCTGCCAGACGATGCCGGTGTCTTGCAGCACCACGCCCGAACCGAACTCCCAGTACACGCTCTGGATGAAGCTCACCGCGCGGCCCTGCGCGTCGATGCAGCCCATCCAGATGGTGTCGCCGGGCTTGGCCACGTCGGGCCAGGGCAGGGCTGTGTCGCGGTCGATCTCGGCCGCCAGTTCGGTGAGCGCGGCGGGTTTGAGGAAACCCTTGGGGTCGGCCGGCAGGCGCTGCGGATCGGTCACCACGCGCTCGCGCACGCGGAAGGCACGCTTGGTCGCCTCCACCAGCCCGTGCACATGCGCGAAGCCTTCGCCCTCGGTCACGCCCAGGCGCTCGAACAGGCCCAGGATCATCAGCGCCGAGAGGCCCTGTGTGGGCGGTGGCAGGTTGTAGACCGTGCTGTCGTTCAGCCGCACCGAGAGCGGCTCCACGATCTGCGCCTGGTAGGCCGCGAGGTCGCTGGTGCGCAGCGGGCTGCCCACGCGCTCCAGCTCGGCGCCGATGCGTGCGGCGATTTCGCCACGGTAGAAATCGTCCAGACCACGCTCGGCCAGTTGCTCCAGCGTGCGGCCCAGCGTGGGTTGTTTGAGCACGTGGCCCACGGCGGGCGGCTGGCCGTTGACCAGGTGGGTCTGTGCAAAGCCGGGTGCGTCTTTCAGGCCGTCGAACTTCTCGCGCGTGAGGGCGGCCTGGCTTTCGGTGACCGCGATACCGTTGTGTGCGTGGCGAATGCCGTCGGCCAGCAGGCGCGACAGGGGCAGGGCAGCGCCCCACGGCGAGGCGACTTCAAGCGCCTTGGCCCAGCCGCCGATGGTGCCGGCCACGGTGAGTGCGGCCTTCGGTCCACGCGACGGGATGGTGCTGTGGCCGGCGTAAAAGTCGAGGTCGGCCAGTGCGGCGGCGGGGCCACAAGCGCTGATGGCCACGGGTTCTTTGCCCGGTTCGTGGATGAGCCAGAAACCGTCGCCACCGATGGCGTTCATGTGCGGGTACACCACGGCGATTGCGGCCGCCGCGGCCACCATGGCTTCCACGGCGTTGCCGCCGTCGCGCAGCACGTCGCGTCCGGCCTGCGCAGCGAGGTGGTGCGGCGCGACAAACATGCCGCCCAGGGCGGTGAGGGTGTGGATCATCGAAGGTCTCCGTGTTGTGGTGAGCTCAGGTCAACAGGCCGTAAAACATGCGCGCGGCGGTGAGGGCAAGAAACACCGCGAACACCTGGCGCAGCCGTTTGGCGTTGATCGAGTGCGCGAGTTTCGCACCCCAGCCGGTGGTGGCCAGCGTGGCCGGCACGATGAGCGCAAACCCGAGCAGGTTCACATAGCCCAGGCTGAAGGGCGGGCGCAAGGGCACGTCCAACCCGTTCAGGATGAAGGCCAGCGCGCCGGGAAAACTGATCACCATGCCCAGCATGGCGCCGGTGCCCACGGCGGTGTGCATGGGCACACGCAGCGCGTTCAAGATCGGCACGCTGAGCGTGCCACCACCGATGCCCATGAGCGTGGAGATGCCGCCGATGCCGCTGCCCAGCAGCGCGGTGCCGGCGGTGCCGGGCAGGCCGTCGGCCACAGCAAAGCCGTCGCGCTTGAAGGCCATGTTCACCGCCACCAGGAAGGCGATGGTGGCGAACACCGCGGTGAGCGACGCACCGCTCAAAAACCGGCTGGCCACCGAACCGATGATCACGCCCACGACCACCGAGGGCATGAGGCGTTTGATCAGGGTCATGTCCAGGCTGCCGCGCTTTTTGTGCGCGCGGCTGGACATGATGGAGGTGGGGATGATGGTGGCCAGCGAGGTGCCCACCGCCGCGTGCATGCGCACCGACTCGTCGACCCCCAGCAGCGTGAACAGGTGGTAGAGCACGGGCACGATGACGATGCCGCCGCCCACCCCCAGCAGACCTGCGAGCACACCCGCCACCAGGCCGGTGGCGAGCAGGGCTGTGGCCAGTCCCAGCAGCCAGGCGGTGCTGTATTGGCTGAAGAAGTCCATGGGTCTACCAGCCGATCGCCTTGGGCAACCACAGCGCGATCTGCGGGAACAGGAACACCAGGCCCAGGGTGAACAGCTGCAGCAGGATGAACGGCACCACACCCTTGTAGATGTCCTTGATGTTCACCTCGGGCGGCGCCACGCCCTTCAGATAAAACAGCGCCCAGCCGAACGGCGGCGTGAGGAAGCTCGACTGCAGGTTCACCGTGATCAGCATGGCCAGCCAGACCGGGTCCACACCCATGTTCATGAGGATGGGCAGGAACAGCGGCACCGCGATGTAGCTGATCTCGATCCACTCGACGAAGAAGCCGAGCACAAAGATGATGAGCATCATGAACCAGATGGCGGTGTTGGTGCCGCCCGGCAGGGCCTCGAACATGCCGGCGATCAGGTCCTCGCCGTGCAGGCCGCGGAACGAGAGCGCGAACACCTGTGCGGTCATGAGGATGAACATCATGATGGCGGTGATCTTGCTGGTGTCCAGCGCAGTGGCCTTGAGCGTGGCCCAGGTGAAGCGGCCCGAGAGTGCGGTGATGACCACCGCGCCCACGGCGCCCATGCTGGCCGCTTCGGTGGGGGCCGCGATGCCACCCACGATCGAGCCCAGCACCGCCACCACCAGCATCACCGGCGGCACCAGCACCTTGAAAAAGCGCATCCAGAGCTGGCGGCGTGAGACCGCATCGCGCTCGGCAATGGGGATCGGCGGCATGGTCTCGGGTTTGAGCCAGCCCATGATCACCAGGTAGACGATGTAGACCGCGGCCAGCAACATGCCCGGGCCCACGGCGGCGGCGAACAGCGTGCCCACCGAGAGCTGCATGATGTCCGACAGCAAGATGAGGATCAGGCTGGGCGGGATGATCTGGCCCAGCGTGCCCGAGGCGCAAATGACGCCGCAGGCCACGCTCTTGTCGTAACCCCGCCGGATCAGCGTGGGCAGGGTCAGCAGACCCAGCGTGATGATGGTCGCGCCCACGATGCCGGTGGTCGCACCCATGAGCACACCGAACAGCACGATGCCGATGGCCATGCCGCCCTTGAGGCCGCCGGCGATGTGGCCCATCACGTCGAGCAAATCATCGGCCAGGCGCGATTTCTCCAGCATCACGCCCATGAACACAAAGAGCGGGATCGCCATCCACTGGTAGCCGCTGACGATGCCGTAGAAGCGCGCGGGCAGCAGGTTGAACAGCGTCTCGCCAAAGCCCAACCAGCCGAACACGAAGCCGCTGACGGCCAGGCTGATGGCCACCGGGATGCCGATCATCAGCATCACGAAGAAGCCGACCAGCATGAAGACGGCGTAGGTCGACATCTCAAACATGGCTCGACTCCCCGGTGGTCAGGGGTGCATCGAGCAGGCGCACCAGGTGCGCGAGTTGTTGCAACACCAAGAGGCCGTAGCCCAGCGGGATCAAGGCCTTGACCAGCCAGCGCAGCGGAATGCCGCCCGGGTCGGCCGAGGCCTCGCTGATGGAGCGCGACTGCTCCACATAGCCCAGCGACAACCAGATGAAGCCCAGGCTCACCGCAATCAGCAGCAGCGCGGAGACCACGTCCACCACGCGTTTGGTGGTGGGCGAGTAGCGTGCGTAGAACAGGTCCACGCGCACGTTTTCACCGCGCTGCAGCGCGTGGCTCATGCCCAGGAGGATCAGGGCAGCCAGCAGGTGCCATTCGAGTTCCTGCGCCCAGACCGAGCCGAAGCTGAAGCTGTAGCGCAGGACCACGTTGGTGGCGACCAGGCCGATCATGACCAGCGCGATCCAGGCGGTGAGCCCGCCGATGCGGTCGATGAAACCCTCGATGAGAGCGGCCAGGGGCCGCAATGCCTTGAGCATGATGCCGATCCTTGGGTTAGCCGCGAACCTTGAGGTGGTAAGCCTCTTCGCTGATCTCGCTCCAGCGGTCGTACTTGGCCTTGAAGGCGAAGTAGGAGTCGTGCACCTTCTTCGTCAGCGGGTCCTTGAGGCCGTCGGCCAGCACCTTGTCCGTTTCAGCGCGCAGCGCCTTGATGACGTCGTCGGGCAGCGGTTTGGCCATCACGCCCTGGTTCTTGATCAGGTCTTCCATGGCTTCGGAGTTGGCCTTCTGGCACCAGCCTTCGCTGATCACGTTGCAGGCGGCCGAGGCGTTGCTCACGATGGCCTGCAGGTCTTTGGGCAGCTTGTCCCAGGCGGCCTTGTTGATCAGCAGTTCCGACACGGTGGACGACTCGTGCCAGCCGGTCGTGTAGTAGAACTTGGCGGCCTTGTGCAGGCCCAGGCGGCGGTCCTGGAAGGGGCCCACGAACTCGGCCGCGTCGATCACGCCGCGCTCCAGCGCGGGGAAAATCTCGCCACCGGGCAGCACCTTCACGTCCACACCCAGGTTGGCGTAGACCTTGCCGGCCAGGCCGGGGATGCGCATCTTCAGGCCCTTGAGGTCGGCCACGGTCTTGATCTCTTTCTTGAACCAGCCCGTCATCTGCACGCCGGTGTTGCCGCAGGGCATGGCGACCATGCCGAAAGGCGCGTACACCTCGTTCCACAGGTCGATGCCGCCGCCGTCGTAGAGCCAGCCGTTCATGCCCTGGAAGTTCATGCCGAAGGGCACGGCGGTGAAGTACTGCGCGGCGGCGGTCTTGCCGGTCCAGAAGTAGGCGTTGGCGTGGTTCATCTCCACCGTGCCGGCGCGCACCGCGTCAAAGCCCTCGAACGCGGGGATCAGTTCACCGGCGCCGAACACCTGGATGTTCAGTCGGCCGTCGGACATCTCGCGGATGCGCTTGGCGAGATCGGTCGCGCTGCCCGGGCCGTCCATGTAGAAGGGCGAGCCCTTGCCGTAGGCGCTGGTCATCTTCCAGTTGAACTTGGCCGACTGGGCGCTGGCAACAACGGGGGCACCGAGCACGGTGCCGGCAACGGCGGCGCGGGTGAGGAACTGGCGGCGGATCAGGGACATGGCGGCACTCCTGTGAAGGGGTTGAAGGGGTCGGGTGGGGAAAAGGCTGCCGTTTGTAAAGCGGCGTGCTCCTCACTTCGCAAGCGCCATGCCATGTGGTTTGATGCGCCAAGTCCTTGATTTGATTGGTGTGCCAGCTTGTTTGGTTGGCATGCTTCCGAAATGGTGCATGCGGGATCGTGCTGCGCGTGTGCCGCTGGATGCCGAATGTTCAGTGTTCCACGGCTGCGGTGCCGTTTGTAAGGCGATGCGGCCTGTGAGGCCGCTCATGGAAGCCAGGGCGCCACCCTGAGCCACCCCTTGCGCACAACCGGCAGCGGCGCCCGCTTTGGTGCGCGCGCACCAAAGCGGGCGCGCATCGGTGGCCGCTACAGGCGCGCGCCGCCGCGCCGGTTCTTCACGCGCGTGAGCAGCGTCTTGCAGTCCACCGAGAGGATCTCCGGCCGGTTGAAGATGTGGCGGTGCACGAAGGCCTCGAACGTCTCGGGGCTCTCGGTTAGCGCGTGCACGTGCAGGCTCTTGAGGTCGCTCATGATGTAGAGGCTCACCACCTCGGCGCAGTCGGCCAGCTCCTGCGCGATGCGCTCGATGGCCGCCGGCGCGACCACGATGTCGAGAAAGGTCGAGTTCACCTGCCCCAGCTTCTCGGGGTTGATCACCGCAGCGAACAACTCGATCACACCGCTGGCCTGCAGGCCCTGCACGCGCGAACGCGCATGCGCCCGCGAGATGCCGAGCTGGCGCGCGATGTCGGCAAACGACGCGCGGCCGTCTTTCACCAGGATGTTGAGCAGGGCGGTGTCGAGTTTGCTCAGGCCCATGTCGGCGGCGTGGGTGGGTGGGTTCTGGGTCATGCCACAGCTCCAAGCAACTGGCGGGCCAGTGCTCTTCGAGGCCGCGCTCTTCTCGTGCCGTCCGTCGCCTCCATGCCCCCACCGCGCCCAGGCCCTGTTCATCGCCGGCACACAGGCGTACAACCGGGTTGGGGAAACGGTATGAACAGTATGGTTCGTTTTTTTCAGGTGCTCGGGTTCGCGTTGGCGGGCCTGTTGGCCAGCGTTGCGGCACTGGCCCAGGGCACCTGTGTGAACGAACCCGAGCGCGCCCACGAGCTGCGCGTGCTCGATGAAATCCAGATCACCGAGTTGATGGAGCGCTTCGAGGTGGTGGCTGCCCCGCGGCGGCTGCACATCATGTTGGCCACCCTGGTGGCTGCATCGCCCAAGCTGCGCCAGGGGCCTGCCGTGCACCTGCTGGCCTACGAAGACGCCGACCTGAACGCCTACGCCGCCGACCACGGCATGGTCATCCTCACCAGCGCGATGTGGAGCGCCAAAGAAAACCTCTCCGACGACGAACTCGCCGCGGTGATGGCGCACGAACTCGCGCACATCGAGGGCCACGATTCCTTGGTGGAAGCCTGCACCAACCTGCAACGCCTGGGGCAGCCCACACTGCGGTTCGAAGACGCCCGCGACCGCATGGCCCTCGAAATGTTCAACCCCCGCTCCAGCCTGGCCCGCGCTGCTCAGCAACAACTGCACGCGCAAGAACACGCCGCCGACGTGCGCGCCATCGCACTGCTGCGCGCCGTGGGCCGCAACCCGCAAGCCATGGTGAGCGTGCTCGCCAAGATCCACGGCACCACGCCGTCGGCGCTGAACCTGCTGATGGGCACCACGCACCCGGAACTGCGCGTGCGGCTGGAGAAAGCGCAGGCGGCGGTGGATGCGGTGGTGAAGTGAAGGCTGCGGCCTGTTGAGTCGATGGGCTGCAGAAACATCCTTGCAATCGTGGAGGTGCATTCCCTGATTTGCAAGGATGAGTCGGTCAACTTTCCGCTGGCGGAAACGCCGCCACCAGGGCCTCACCCCAGGCCCACGGCCCGGTGATCGTCAGCGTCACGGTGGTCCAGTCGCCCTCGGCTTGCACCAGGTGGTCGGCGTCCCACGCGCCACCGTCGTCCAGCGGCCCGCGCGGTCCGGGACTGTGGGCTTCGGCCCAGGCGAGCACGGCTTGCACTTCCTTCATCACCTCGGGCAATTGAGAAGCCTGCACGCTGGCCATGGCGTCCCAGGTGCCGGTGCCTTCGCCGTCGTCGCTGGCGTCGAAGAGGAGGTATTGGAGTGTCATGGGTCGATTGTCTGTGGGCGGGGACAAGAAAAACGGCGCCCGAAGGCGCCGCTTTGAATGACGGAAACAAGGATCAGGCGGCTGCCTTCACCTTCAAGCGCCACGCATGCAGCAGCGGCTCGGTGTAGCCGCTCGGCTGGGCCTTGCCCTGGAACACCAGGTCCAGCGCGGCCAGATACGCCTTGCTGGTCTTGAAGTTGCCGGCCATCTTCTGATAGAGCTTGTCGCCCGCGTTCTGGCCGTCCACCACGGCGGCCATGCGCTCGAAGGTCTGGGTCACTTGCGCTTCGGTCACCACGCCGTGGTGCAGCCAGTTGGCGATGTGCTGGCTGGAAATGCGCAGCGTGGCGCGGTCTTCCATCAGGCCCACGTTGTGGATGTCGGGCACCTTGGAGCAGCCCACGCCCTGGTCGACCCAGCGCACCACGTAGCCCAGGATGCCCTGCACGTTGTTGTCCAGCTCTTGCTGCTTCTCGGCTTCGCTCCAGTTGGGCGTGGCCGTCACGGGGATGGTGAGCAGGCCGGTGAGCAGGTTGTCGCGTTCCTTGTTGGCGTCGATCTTCTCCAGCTCTTTCTGCACGTCACTCACCAGCACCTGGTGGTAGTGCAGGCTGTGCAGCGTGGCGCCGGTGGGGCTGGGCACCCAGGCGGTGTTGGCGCCGGCCTTGGGGTGGCCGATTTTCTGCTTGAGCATCTCGGCCATCAGGTCGGGCATGGCCCACATGCCTTTGCCGATCTGCGCCTTGCCGCGCAGGCCGCAGCTCAGGCCCACCAGCACGTTGTTGCGCTCGTAGCTCTGGATCCAGGCGCTGGTTTTCATGTCGCCCTTGCGCACCATGGGGCCGGCCAGCATGGCGGTGTGCATCTCGTCGCCGGTGCGGTCCAGGAAGCCGGTGTTGATGAAGGCCACGCGGCTGGATGCTGCGGCAATGCAGGCCTTCAAGTTGACCGACGTGCGGCGCTCTTCGTCCATGATGCCGAGCTTGACCGTGCTCTCGGGCAGGCCGAGCAGCTGCTCCACGCGGCCAAAGAGTTCGGCGGCAAATGCCACCTCGGCCGGGCCGTGCATCTTGGGCTTGACGATGTAGACCGAGCCCTTGCGCGAATTGCGGATGGCGTCCTTCTTCGTGCGCTTCAAGTCGTGCAGGGCGATGGTGGTGGTCACCACCGCGTCCATGATGCCCTCGGGAATCTCTTGGCCGTCCGCACCCCAGAGAATGGCCGGGTTCGTCATGAGGTGGCCCACGTTGCGCAGGAACATGAGCGAGCGGCCGTGCAGGCGGACCTTGCCTTTGCCGTCTGCAGCGGTGTATTCGCGGTCGGCGTTGAGGCCGCGCGTGAAGGTGGTGCCGCCCTTGCTCACCGACTCGGTCAGCGTGGCCTGCAGGATGCCGAGCCAGTTGCTGTAGGCCAGCACCTTGTCTTCGGCGTCCACCGCGGCGATGGAGTCTTCGAGGTCGAGGATGGTGGAGAGCGCGGCTTCCAGCACGAGGTCGCTCACGCCGGCCGCGTCCGTCTTGCCAATCGGCGTGTTGCGGTCGATCTGAATGTCGAGGTGCAGGCCGTTGTGCTTGAGCAGCACCGAGCTGGGCGCCTTGGCCTCGCCCTGGTAGCCCACCAGCTGCGCCTTGTCGGCCAGCTTGGCTGACCCGCCCTCGGCCAGGCCCACCACCAGCTCGCCGTCCTTGTTGATCTTGTAGCCGGTGGAGCCCACGTGCGAGCCCTTCTTCAGCGGCGCGGTGCGGTCCAGCACGTGGCGCGCGTATTCAATGACCTTGGCGCCGCGCTTGGGGTTGTAGCCGCCCTTGGGGCCGGCCTTGCCACAGCCCTTGTCTTCCGAAATCACGTCGGTGCCATACAGCGCGTCGTACAGCGAACCCCAACGCGCGTTGGCCGCGTTCAGCGCATAGCGCGCGTTCAAGATCGGCACCACCAGCTGCGGGCCGGCCTGCACCGCCAGTTCGTCGTCCACGTTCTTGGTGGTGGCCTTCACCTTTTTGGGCTGCGGCACCAGGTAGCCAATGCCCTCCAGGAACGCGCGGTAAGCCGCCATGTCGGCGATGGGGCCGGGGTGGGCCGCGTGCCAGGTGTCCAGCTCGGTCTGCAGGCGGTCGCGCTCGGCGAGCAGCGCGGCGTTCTTGGGCGCGAGGTCGCTCACGATGGCGTCAAAGCCCGCCCAGAAAGCAGTCTCGCTCACGCCGGTGCCGGGCAGCACTTGCTGGTTGATGAAGTCGGCGAGGACGGTGGCGACTTGAAGGCCGTGGATCTGGGTGCGTTGTGTCATGGCGTGGGGTTTTGAAAAAAGGAAATCAGTCAAAAAAGGCGAGCACATCGCTGAGCTGGCTGCCGGTGCGGTGGGGCTGGGTGCCGAGTTCTTCAAACGGGAGATTCTGCCGGTTCACCCACAGCGTGCGGTAGCCGTACCAGGTGGCGGCCAGCGCGTCCCAGGCGTTGCTGCTCACGAACACGATCTGCCCGCAGGCCAGGCCGGTGGCTTGTTCGCCGAGCGCATAGGCCTCGGGGTGCGTCTTGTACTTGCGGATGGGGTCCACGCTGATCACGTGATCGAGCAGACCTTCCAACCCCGCGCTGCGCACCGCGATGCCCAGCATGTCGGGATCGCCATTGCTCAGGATGCCGGTGGCCACACCGCGCTCGCGCAGCGCCTGCAACACGGCGCGGTTTTCCGGAAAGGCCGAGAGGTGGCGGTACTGGTTCATGAGCCGCGCGGCGCGCTCCTCAAAGGCGGGCCAGTCGCTGCGCGCCTCGGGTACGAGGGTCTTGATGGCGAAGGCCAGCGCGTTTTGCGTGAGCGTCCAGAACGGCCGGTAGTGCGCGCCGTGGTCGCTGGTGGTCACCAGCCGCGTGTATTCAATCTGCTTGTCGCGCCACAGCGTGGCCAGCCGCGCGCCCTGCCCGGGAAACAGCTGCTCGGCAAGCAGACCCACGCTGTACACGTCGAAGAGCGTGCCGTAGGCGTCGAAGAGGACTGCGCGGGGTTTTTGCATCCCTGCACTGTATTCCACACCTGCACGCCGATTTGTCGGGTTTTTTGCGGATTATTTGTGACTTGACTGCAGGTAATTGTTCGTATTGCTGAAGCGGTTCCAGTTGAACAGCGCTGTTGTGCAACCGCCATCACAACATCAGAGACGGTGCATGCGATACCTTGAGACTGCGCGGACCCACTGCGTTGCGCAGCAGGACCGCCAGCGATGTGGCACTGCTATCTCACAACATCGGGGCGTTCTTCTCTCAACAATTCGATGGGAATCGCTTTTCCATGCATCTCGCAGGTTACCCATGTGCGTCCTTCAGGAGGAACGTTGTCAATTGAGAGTACGTTTTCAATAATCAGTCCCTTCGCCACGACACCACGCGACGGGGTTCCGTGGCGCAGCAATGGGGCCCTGCCCCAGCCACACTCTCGGTCATTTAGCTGGATTCTCTCAGAGCGAAGATAGACGTCTTTATGTATCTCTTGTAGTGTTTTATCTTCCGGTAGCAAAGCATTGATCAAGCTTGCAACAACATGCACCGGACTCAGCGTGGAGATTCCCCAGATGTAAGAGGTTGATTCGGTGATTTCATCTGTGACCACTCCATCTATGAAGCCTGTGACTTCTATTCCACCAATGACAAGTGGAGGCCGAGCTTGCGCGTGAGCGTATGCAATATCCATGCTATCGAGCGGAACGACACGAGCGACATCGTCATTAAGACTCATACGAACCCCGTGATCGCTCAGAACTTCAGCGTATTTCGCAAGGTCCTGGAAGTACGCGGGATTACAACTGCCCAAATTGAAAAGAAGTCCGGTTGCATTGACCGCGGTAGGTAGAAACAATGCAACCCAAAGAATCATCATCGGCAGGAGATATTTTTTATGCATGGATGGGAGTAAATAGATAGATGCGGAAAAATTGTGCTGCTTACTCACGGAGCTCAATACACTTCTGTTTTGGAGATGGCAATGATGGAGATCAATATACCGAGTGCGCTCAATACGATCACCAGTTGAACAAGATGACCCCAGAATTGGGTATGCGTATTGGAGTACTCTGCCGCAGAGCGCCAACATCCTACTAGGGACCTTGTACCTATAAAGAGCGAAATAAATGCAGCAACCCAAAAGATCGCAAGTGATGAGTTTTTGATCAGAAACTCTAGAAGGACAGACAATAGCTTCTGAATGACTGCCAAATTGATCCAAAAGCTCAGTGATAGCGGCAGTCTACCGTGCCAGTGAGCCTCAAGGTAAGTCGTAATATTTGAAATATAAATAGGCTTCATGCTGATAAAACTGAATGAGATCGACCACTTAAAGTTTCCAAATGTCTATCAATTCTTTTTCCTAATCTCGAAGCAGCTCATCCAGCGACGCCAGCACCTTGGCTTCGCAGGCGCCAAGCAGCGCGTCCATCTCCTGTTTCACCGGAAGGTAGTTGCCTTCTGCCCAGCGGGATTGCGGCCAGGCTTGCGCAGACTGGTCGGCGCACGAGACGGTTCGTGGAGCCATCAAGGACTTGATCGAGGCGCCGTCTCCCCTTTTTCGGTAGACCACGAGGTCGGTCTTGAGCCGGTAGGTGGCTTCGTCGGTGCCCGCCAGGTTCTCGTAGACCAGCCGCGCATACCCGCCGCCGACCACCAGCGGGTGCGTGTAGGTTTGAGCCTTCCAGCGGGCGTTGTCCCGAATGGCGGTGTCAACACGTGCCTGAAGCCGGGCCACGAAATCGGTGGGGATGGGGTTGCGCAGATGGGTTCGATCGGTGGGCCCGTCCACGGTTTGACCCTTCAAGCCGTCTTTGCTGAAGCCGTGGAACGACAGTGCCCCCACGCTCAGCAGAAGCAGGTTGAGGCCCACCTGAGTTGCGACATTTTTGGTCGTTGCCTCGCGCGTGACGAGGCGGACTTCGGTGGGCTGTTCCTTGAGATAGCTCCCGTCTGGGTAGTGCTGCGAATACACCACTTTGAGTGCGCCGGGCGGGATGTCGGAAGGCGGTGTCGCGCAACCGGCGAGCACGGCGATGGCGGTCAGCGCGAGGATGGATTTTTTGAGGTTGGGTGCTTTCATGGGTAGAGCGGAAAAGGGGTGGCATGGCCACGGTGGGTATCTGCCGCGGAGGCGAAATCCTTGACTGGAGATCGCGTGGACGGCGCTGCCTTTGAAACTTCAAGACGTTCGATGTGGCACAGATCTCCTTCCGGGAATTGCTCTGGCGCAGCGGCCACGCTGGCGCTGGAGCCCTTTGGCGGGCGGGCGTGGTTGCTGGTGTCCTGCAGTGACCCCGCGTTGATGTGGACCGGGTTGGGGCTCGCGCCGCGTCAGAGGCCGCGCTCGATGCCCCCTTCAGCCCCGACGCCACGCCATCAAGGTGCCAATCGTTCGACCTTGAGCGAGCTCACCAGATGTTTGAAAACACCTTCGATGTCGGCGTGGGCTTGTGGGTTGTCCAGAGACTCTTTGCTGGCGCCCATTTCCATGGACAGGGAGTAGCCGGAGTCGCCGAGGGCAGTGAGCCAGGATTGGTAAGGACCGCCCACGCCATTGAGTGGCCTGGTGCGGAGCTCGCCAAATGGAACTTGCTGAACGCGCCACGTCAGGCCGTTGAGTGACTCGCTGCGCCATTTGCCTTCGGGGTAGCGTTCGCTGAACACACGCTCGAATTCCGCGAGGCTGCGCTTCTGGATCCGGAGTCGCAGGTAATGGCTGCTGGTCCACCACGATTCAAAGCACAACGGCTTGAATCCGACCTCCTTCGTCTGCCCCTCCTTGCCCTTTTCTCGGGAAACCCATGTGACGCTTCGCACCCAGGGGTCGAAGTCAAAAAGGCCGTCCGAAAATCTCAACCAGGTCTTGCCATCTTTCTCGACGATGTCGCGACCAACAAAAACCCGACTGAGAATTCCTTGCTGAGTCGAGGGCTGCCGTACTCCTCTGTACGCGCAGCCTGATTCGAGCCACTGATGACCGCAATGATCGAACCCGGCGCAGCCTTCGCAATCTCCTCGCGCGTCATCTCAGATCGAACCAGCAGTTCTGGATTCCTTGAACAGTCCTGCCCG
>JBKBWW010000028.1:0-12464 GCA_046314475.1 Hydrogenophaga sp. | reverse complement strand
TTCCACCTTGAGCAGCTTGGGCACCTGCTGCATGCGCGAGCGGTAGGCTTCGTCGGTCAAAGCGGTCACGGCCTTGAAGGCTTCTTGCTTGATTGCTCGCTCAGCCTCCACGCGCTGCTGCATGGCCTGCGCATCCAGCTTCTGCGCCGCCGTGTGGGCGGCATGGACATCGCGGTTGAGGCTGGCCAAGGCTTCTTCAGCAGATTGCCCTGTCAGCGCTTTCTGCTCGGCTTCGTTGGTGATCGTGACGCGAGCGCCGCTGACGGTGGCCCGCGTTTGACCGCTGGAGCTGCCCGACTCGCTGGCGTTGTTGAGCACATTGCCGATCCCGGCCTTGGCCGCGCCATACGTGCCTTGGGTGGCCATGTCGCTGGAGAGATTGACGCCGCTGCTCTTGGCGCTGGCATGCGAACTGTTCTGCAGGTCGCGGCTGCTCAAAGTGCCTGTTTCCAGTTTGTTCAGGTCGTTCTCCTCCGCGCTCTGGTTGCTGGTGATGGCTCCACCGATCAGCTCGGTGTTCCCTCGAACCCTGACCTGGAAGCCACCATCGCCTGCCTTGAGGCCTGATTGCTCGGCCACGCTCGTGAAGTCGCTGTTCACACTGCTCTTGCTCGCGCTGATGCTGGCCCCCGGCGCCGGGCCGAAGGTCACCGAGCCACCCACCTGTTTGCTCTGCTCGTGGAAGACGCTGGTGTCCTGCAGGCTCTCGATGAGCAAGTCACCACCCACGCGGGCCTGCACATTGGGCGCGGCCACCATGGCGCCGCGCAGCGTGGTGTTGACCTCGCTGTCGATGAGCACCTGCTCACCCGCCTCAACGCGGGTGTTGCGGTGCACGGTCTCTTCGCCCGAGCCGTGGCCTTTGCCGGCGCTGGCGGCCACCGTGACGCCGGTTTGCGCACCCACGCTGAAGCCGATGCTGGCGCTACTGTTCTTGCTGCGGCTGCTTTCCTGCGTGGTGTTTGTGGCGGCCAGCAGGTTCACGTCGCCCTCGGCGCTCAGCGTGGCCACTTGCCCGGCCTTGACTCGGCTGCCCTGAATGAGGATGTCCGAGCGTTCGCCTGCGCCGGCCGCGCGCAAGGTGATGTCGCCTCCGGCGACGATGGTGGAGCCTTGGGCGTTGTTGCGTTGGCTCTCGGTGTGGCTCGCGCTCTGGCTGGCGCCAATGCTGATGCTCACGGAGACGCCTGCGCCGCTGGCGGCGCCACCCGACGCCGGCGCGCTCAGGCCTTGCACCGCGTTGTAGCCCTGCAGCGCGGCGGTGGCGGTGCCCAGCGCCTGCATGCGCGCGTCCTGCGTCTTGCCCATTGCCTCGACCGTCTGCACCACGCCCTGCACGGCCTCCACCAGGGCGCCGCCCAGACCGATGGAGATGCCGCCTTGTTTGAACTTCTCCTCAGAAGTGCTGCGCTCGGTGGTGCGCGCCTCCTTGATCGCGATGGACTGGGCGTGCACCGTGATGTCACCGTCTGGCGCCAACACGTCGGAGCCGGTCTGCGCATACGCTCGCCCGGCCGTGATGTTCATATCGCCCCCGATGGCGCCCACGGTGGAGGCTGCCGCGCCCGTGCCCCGGGTTTGCTGCTCGGTGCTGTGTTGCTGGCTGCCCAGCGTGAGGCCACCGCCCGAGCTGAACACGCCGCGGGTCTTCTTCTCAACGAAGTTGTCCTGGCCCCACCGGGTCTGCGCAGCGCTGAGGCTCACATCGCGCCCGGCCGCGATGTCGATGCGCTCGTCGGCGACGGCGCTCGATCCCGTGAGGCTGATGTCCTGACCGCTCTGAACGACCACTTGCGTCCCACCCAACGCGGTGCCCACCGCATCGGTGCGGCTGTTGTGGGTGCGGGTCTCGGTGCTGGACGAGCCGAGCAGGCCACTGCTCCTGGCGTACACGCCGTGGTCGATCTGGTAGCTCGCCTCGCCGGCGGCCAGACTCACGTCGCGCCCGGCGCTCACCACCAGTGCGCCTTCGGCCTGCACGCTGGCGGCGCGCGCGGTGATGTCTTGCCCGGCTTGCAACGCAACGGAGGCCCCTTGAATCTGGGTGCCGACGTCAGCGCTTTGTTGCACCCGTGCGAAGTTGCGGGCATCTCGCGTGGTCTTGGGCAGCAGCCAGGCGCGCTGGTGGACGTCGTATTCCGTCTGCGCCTGCTCCAGCGGTTTGACGGCGCTCCAAGCCACGTCGGCCGCGTCCAGCGCGCCAGAAGGCGTGTAGTACACCGTGTGGTGCGTGGTGGCATCGCTCACCACGGTGTAGGTCATGTGGTCGTTCGCATTGACCAGCACCGGTGTGGTGATGCTCAAGCCATCCAGCGCCTCGACGCCGGCCGAGCGGTTCTCGATGCGCTCGCTGGCGGAGAGCGTCATGTCACCCGCGCTCAGCAGCAGCGCACCCTCGGTGTTGTGGATCTCGCCTGCCGTGATGGACAAGGCATCGCGTGCGGCGATCACCGCGCCGTCCTGGTTGCGCACACCCTGCGCGTGGATGTTCACCGCATCGCCATAGGTGCGCGAGCCAGCCGACTGACTCAGCCAGCCGTTGACATCCAGGGTGAGCGCGCCCCGGGCGTCGATCAGCCCCGCCTGGTTCACGCCCAGCCCGGCCTCGGTGCCCACCAGGCGGATCTGGCCCGCGTACATGCCGCCCAGTGCGGCCACGTCCAGGGCGAAGGCTGGGGCCGGGCCCGACGCTGCCGTTGCGGTGATGCGGGCGGCATCTGTCGACACGTCGTTGGCACCGGTCACCACCGTGAGCGCGTTGGCCCAGAGTCCGGCGTTGACCTCGACAGCGCGCGCCAGGATCAGCGCGTGGTCGGTCGTGGAGGTGTCCAGCCCCAGACCTTCAATGCGCACCCTGCCGCCTTGCACCCGAAAGCCTTCCAGCGCGCCGGCGTTCATCACCGCGGTGCCGGTGGTGAGCGTGGCGCGGCTGGCGTTGATGAAGCCGCCACCGTTGACGTTGATGCCCGCTGGGTTGGCAATGATCACCTCGGCGCGCTGCCCGCCCACCTCCACCCAGCCGTTCAACTGGCTGGGCTGGCTCGAATGCACCTCGTTCAAGATGACGCGCGCCGGCCCAGCGGCCAGCCACGGGTTGCCGCTCACCCAACCGCCGAGCTGGGTCTGCACATCGGTGCGGCTGTTGTTGAGGATGGCGCCCTGGGCGTTCACGTCGAACTGGCGGTAAGTGTTGCGCGAGACGCCGGCCGCGCTGGGTGTGGTGATGTTGACCAGCGGCACGCCGTTGGCCGCGTTGAGCACGGTGGGGCGCTGCGTGCCGGGGGCTGCGGGGTCGGCGCTGATCTGCGCCTGGGCCGGCCACAGCAGCGCGCTGCCGACAGCCAGCAGCGCCATGCGCCAGCGCTTCGGCTTTGCTGCGCTCGCAGGACCCTCACCGCTGGCCGAAGAGCGGGTGTGGGACGAAGCGGTTTCGCCCACGGCCATCAGCTGGCCGCGCGCTGCGTTGAAAACAATCCGGTGGTGGTTGTGGTTCATGGAAATTCCCTGACAGTTGTTGTGGATGGCCGTGGGTTCAGAAGCCGGTGGCGAGCCAGAAGCCCAAGGTGGCGTTGGCGGTGCGAAAGCCCTCGGGCTTGTGCAGCGGCCAGCCGGCGAAAAGCTCGCCTTGCACGCCGCCAGCGCCGCCGCGCAGGCCGACCAAGGCGCCCGTCAGTCGAGTTCCCACGAGACGCTGTGCGCTGGGGCCGCGCACCTGGCCGTGGTCCAGCCCGGCAAACGCCGAGATGCCGCTGTCGCCGAGTGGTGTGGCCAGTTCGTTGCGCCAGAGCCAGCCGCTGTCGGCGCTCAGGCTGGACTCGCCGTCGAACCCGCGCACGGTGTGGCGCCCGCCGATGGCAAAGCGCTCTTGCGGCGCGAGTGGTGTGCGGTGGGTCTGTGCGCGCCACTGGCTGTTGAATTGCCAGGGCTGCGCACCGAGCTTGAAAGGCCATTGCCACTGGGCGCTGGCCTGCACCAGCGCGAAGCGCGAGGTGCCTTCGCCAAAGGCCTCTTCGGGCGCCCGCAGCGAACCGAAGGCGCCGGTGCCTCGCCGGTAGTTCAGGCTCAGGTCCAGCGTGCCAGGGCCCACGTGGGCGCGGTGGCCCACACCCAGTTGCCAACCACCCACGCGGCGGCGCTGCACCTCCACCTCGGTGTCGTCGATGAAGTTGCGCGACTGCCGCGCAAACGCCTTGGCGTGCAGCGTGGTTTTGCTGGTGGCGTCGCGGTGCACCAGCCAGGACAGCGTGGCTTCTTGCGAACCTGTGTTGCCGCGGTAGGTGTAGTCCTGCGCGGCGCCCGCCACGGTTTGCAGGTAACGGTGGCGGCTGGCGTCGATGGCGAACAGGGCCCGACCCCAGGGCAGCGAGTAGTGCCACGAGCGGCCACGCGTGAAGCGCGCGCCAGGGTCGCCGCCGCCCAGGCTGCCTTGAACACCCACGTAAAACAGGTCGTTGAGCGAGAGCGGGTTGTCCAGGCTGAGCGTGGCGCTGCCCTGGTAGCGACCGGTGCTGCGCGAGCCGCTGTCGTCCACGCTCAGTTGCAGGCGCACCGGCCGGCCCTGTTTCCAGTCGATCACCACATCGCTCAGGCCGGGTTCATTGGCCGGCACGATCTGGATGTCGACCGCGACGCCGGGCACGCGCTTGAAGTTCTCGAGCGCCTGTTCGATGTCTCGCAGGTTGAGCAGCTCGCCGGGCTGGGCGGGCAGGGCGGTTTGAACCGAGGGATGTGGCGCGGACGGATTCGCAAAACGCAGCTGCCGGATGCGCCCGGGCACCACAGTGAGCGCCAGACTGCCTTGTGACAGATCCTGTGGCCCCACCATCACGCGGCTGGTGACAAAGCCGCGCGCCACCACCGCGCGTTGTGCGCGCTGGACCAGCACACCCATGCCAGCGGCACCCAGGCAGCGGCGCAGTGGTCCGTCCAGCCCGTCGGGTGCGGTGAGCGCGTCCAGTGCCCAGCCGAAGCGGCCCGCATCGTCTCCACGCAGTTCGACTTGCTGGATCACGAAGCAGGGCGACTCGTCCACCGGCAAGCGGGGTGTTGGCGTGGCATCGGGGGCGCCCGATCTCACCTCGCGTTCGAGCACGGCCTGCTCGCGTTGCCGGGTGTCGCGTTCTTCGGCGCGGCGTTGTTCGGCGGCGCTCTGTGCGGTGTCGCGCGCGGTCTGGCTGGCGGCCGGTGCGTTCCACAGGGCGCCCATGAGCAGCGCCACGCAGGCCACGGGGAGGCCCGGCCCAGAGGCCCTTCTTTGTTCCATCGCTGTCCTCGCCTGAATACTTTTGGGTGATGTTTTCAAAACACCGCGCATTCTGGCGAGAGCTTTTGAATATGAATACCTAAGTGTTGTATTCAGATCGATAGAAAGTGATCAAGCAGAGGAAAGGCGTGAAAAAGTAGCAAGTCGGCACCGAGCCTTGCGAGCCACCCGCCCGCACTACCGGGCGCGCGTGTCCAAGCGAGGCGGGCAGGCTGACAGAATGCAAGGCACCGCCTCGTTTCTCCCCTTTCCCCATGCCCACCACCCCCGAAGTCCTCATCAGCGAAGTCGGCCCGCGCGACGGTCTGCAGTCCGTCAAGGCCACCATGCCCACGGCCGACAAGCTGTGCTGGATCGATGCGCTCGTGGCTGCTGGCCTGCGCGAGATCGAGGTCGGCTCCTTTGTGCCGCCCAGGCTGCTGCCGCAGATGGCGGACGCGCCCGCGCTGGTGCAGCACGCCTTGCAGTACCCGGGTTTGATGGTCATGGCGCTGGTGCCCAACCGTCGCGGTGCCGAGGCCGCGCTCGCGGCGGGCGTGCTCAAGATCACCCTGCCGGTCTCAGCGAGCGAGGCGCATTCGCTGGCCAACGTGCGCAAGACGCGCGAACAGATGCTGGTGGAACTGCGCGAGGTGCACGCGCTGCGGCGCGACACCGCGCCCGGTGTGGCCATGGAGGTGGGCCTGTCCACCGCCTTCGGCTGCACGCTGCAGGGCGCGGTGGCCGAAGACGACGTGATCCGCCTGGCGGTGGCCTGTGTGGAAGCCGGCGTGGACGAGGTCGGTCTGTCCGACACCACCGGCATGGCCAACCCGGCGCAGGTGCGCCGCCTGTTCACGCGGCTGCGCGCCGAGCTGGGCGAGCGCGCCGGCGCGGCCCACATGCACAACACGCGCGGCCTGGGCCTGGCCAACTGCCTGGCCGCTTATGACGTGGGCGTGCGCACCTTTGATGCCTCGCTCGGCGGCCTGGGCGGCTGCCCTTACGCGCCCGGGGCTTCGGGCAACGTGGTCACCGAAGACCTGGTCTTCATGTTCGAGGCCATGGGCGTGCGCACCGGCATCGACCTTTCAAAACTCATCGCCGCGCGCGAACCTCTCAAGGCCGGCTTGCCGGGTGAACCGGTGTACGGCATGACACCCGAAGCCGGTTTGCCCAAAAATTTCTTCCGTTCGAGCTGAGCAACACCCCCCGTTCGGGCTGAGCTTGTCGAAGCCCTCCCACCCTATCCGCACATGACAAAACTCCCGTACGAAGGCCTGCGCGTCGTCGAATTCACCCACATGGTCATGGGCCCCACCTGCGGTATGGTGCTGGCCGATCTGGGGGCCGAGGTCATCAAGGTGGAGCCGCCCGCCGGCGACAACACGCGCCGCCTGCTCGGCTCGGGCGCGGGCTTCTACCCGCTGTTCAACCGCAACAAGAAGAGCCTGGTGCTTGACCTGCAATCACCCGAAGGCAAGGAGGCCGTGCTCAAGCTGATCGCCACCGCCGACGTGGTGAGTGAAAACTTCAAGCCCGAGACCATGAAGAAGCTGGGCCTGGATTACCAGAGCCTCAAGACGCTCAACCCGCGCCTCATCCACGTGAGCCACAAGGGTTTTCTGCCCGGGCCTTACGACCACCGCACCGCGCTCGATGAAGTGGTGCAGATGATGGGCGGCCTGGCTTACATGACCGGGCGCCCGGGTGATCCGCTGCGCGCGGGTTCGTCGGTGAACGACATCATGGGCGGCCTGTTCGGCGCCATCGGCGTCATGGCTGCACTGAGCGCGCGCGAACAAACCGGCGTGGGCAGCGAGGTGCAGAGTTCGCTGTTCGAGAACAGCGTGTTCCTGGTGGCGCAGCACATGATGCAGTTCGCTGTGACCGGTCTGCCGGCCGCGCCCATGCCCGAGCGCATCTCGTCCTGGGGCATCTACGACGTGTTCAAGGTCAAGGACGGTGAGCAGATCTTTTTGGCCGTGGTGAGCGACACACAGTGGGCGATCTTCTGCGAGGCCTTTGGTTACGGCGACCTTCAGGCCGACCCGCGCCTGCTGGGCAACAACAACCGCGTGCGTTGCCGCGACTGGCTCGTCCCGCTGCTGCGCGAGCGCCTCGCGCAGCAGAGCGCGGCCGACCTCGCCGCGCTGTTCGAGCGCCACGGCCTGCCGTTTGCGCCCATCACCCAACCCCACGAGCTGCTCGACGACCCGCACCTCTGTGCCACCGGCGGCCTCGCACCCATCACCCTGCCCGACGGCGAGCGCGCCGGCCAGACCGCACAAACCGTGCTGCTGCCGCTGGCGCTTGACGGCGAACGCCTGGGCGTGCGCCGCAGCCCGCCTAGGCTGGGTGAACACAGCGCCGAACTGTTGGCCGAACTCGGCTACTCGGCCGAAGACGCGGCGCGCCTGAGCCAGACGGTGGCCAAAGCTGCCTGAGAAGTCATCAATTCAGGCGGTTCTTTCATTGATTCATAACGAGCCGTGGGGTAGTCTGCCCCGGTGGACAAACTCAAACAACTCGAAACGTACGCATCGGTCGCCACGCGCGGCAGCCTGACCGCCGCCGCCAAAGCCGAAGGGGTGGCCCCCGCCATCATCGGCCGCCGGCTCGACGCACTGGAAGCCCGGCTCGGTGTGAAGCTCATGGTGCGCACCACGCGGCGCATCACCCTCACCCACGAAGGCAGCGCTTTTCTGGAAGACTGCCACCGCCTGCTGACCGACCTGGCCAACGCCGAGGCCAGCGTGAGCGCCGGTGGGGTGAAGGCCAGCGGGCACTTGCGCATCACCGCACCGGCCGGATTTGGCCGCCGCCACGTGGCGCCGCTCGTGCCCCACTTTCGCGAACTGCACCCCGAGGTGACGATCTCGCTCAACCTGAGCGACCGCGTGGTCGACGTGGCGGGCGAAGGCTACGACTGCGCGGTGCGCGTGGGGGACCTGCCCGACTCGTCGTTGGTGAGCGTGCGCCTGGCTGAGAACCGCCGCCTCTGCGTGGCCACGCCGCGCTACCTGCAGCACCACGGCCGGCCCCAAACCCCTGCCGACCTGGTGCGTTTTGACTGCCTCACGCTCTCCAGTGACGCTTCACAAACGCGCGGCTGGGCCTTCGCCATGCCGGGTGAGGGCGGCGAGACCACCATCACCCACCTGCGCCCCGGCGGCCCGCTGGACTGCACCGACGGCCAGGTCCTGCACGAGTGGTGCCTGGCCGGTTACGGCATCGCCTGGCGCAGCACCTGGGAGGTGGAGGCCGACATCGCAGCCGGGCGGCTGGTGAGCGTGCTCGACGACTTCGCCGCGCCACCCAACGGCATCTTTGCGCTGTTCCCGCAGCGCAAGCACCTGGCGCTGCGCGTGCGCCTGTGGATCGACTTCCTCAAGCACGAGTACGCGCGACCGGAGTTCTGGAAGGGCTGAGGTCGCCGGTTCCGTCCAGGGCGAACGGGGCGGTATTGTGGGAAGGTGAACCAAGAAAACTTTTAGCAGGATCGTTTGATGTGGCCTGGGTTGCCGCCTCATCGTTCGGCCTGCGCCAAGCCGGAACAGGTGGGTGATCGGGGGTCAGTTCGGCGCTTGTCCGCCGCGCGGGCACGTTACCTTTCAGGTGCGCTCTGTGGAGTCGGATTCCGCAACGCACACCCTCCCTGCTGGTCGGACACGGCCGGCGTCACCAAGCATTCCTTCTCATGAAAAACCCCGTTGGCCAAGGTCTGGCCTGCTCTGCGCTTTCGCTCAACGCTGCCCGGCAACTGTTCGCCCTGTCCACCTTGACCGCCAGTGTGTGGATGGCGCACGGCGAAGCGTCTGCGGCCCCGCCACCGTGTGTGGCCAACACCTCCGTTCTCGCGAGTTGTGGGGATCTGGCGATCAATGGCCAGAACCAGACCATCACGATCGACAAAGACGCCACAGTGACCAGTCCATCGACAGGCCATGCGGTCTGGGTCCAGTCCGGGACGACCGGCCTCACACTGATCAACAACGGCAGGATCGAATCGGGCAGCTACGCCTACATGGATGGCGCCATCAGCACGCTCACCAACCTGGGCTCGATCACCGGCACGGTTGGGAGCCTCATCAACTTTGGCTCTATCCACACCTTGAACAACCGGCAGGGTGGCAGTTCGCCGCTGCACATGCCTTTCCTCGGTCTGCCCACCCACTACAACATCATCATCGACAGCCCCACGGTCTACGGCAAGTTGCGGGCCAACTCCAGCTCGGGCAGCATGACCTTCGGCATACACGCCACCTCGGTCGTCGCACCGGGCACCTACGAAGACGTGCTCTCCGATGTGAACGGCGCCTATCTGGCCAACACAGCAGGCGTGTTCAACAGCTATTCGTGGTCCTTGCTGTTTGATGGCGTCAACTACGACCTGGTGTTCGTGTCCAACGGTCCCAGCGCCCAGGACACCCTGAGCTCCATGCAATCCACCGCCCAAGGCCTGCGCAGCGCCTTCGCCGTGCAGACCGCCTACCTCAACCCCGGCCTGAGCTACGACTGCGCGCTGTTCGACAGCCGGGGCCTGTGTGTGGCGGCCACCGGGCGCAGCACCTCGGTGCAGGGCTCCAACGCCGGCGCCACCTCGGGTGTGGTCACGCTGGCCTGGCGTGTGCAGCCCACGCTGCGCCTGGGCGCCTACGTGGAGCAGACGCTCGATTCGACCGGCGATCCGTCGGTGAACGTGCGCAAGGGCAACCCCGACCTCGGCGTGTTCGCGGTCTGGAACCAGCGCCCCGATGGTGACGGCCCGCAGGTGCGCGTGGCGCACCGCCAGGGTCAGAAGAAGGTCGACATCACCCGCCCGGTGGTGGGTGGCTCCGAGCCCGGCAGCGGCACCGCGGGCCTCACCTCGCGTGGCACGCAGCTCACCTTGAGCCACGGCGTGCGGTTGAACGACACCTGGCGCGTGAGTCCCTATGTCGGTGTGCGCGCGATCGAAGTCGAGCGCAGCGCCTACAGCGAAGCCGCTTCGGCCAGCGTCACCGCACCGCTGAGCTACGGCACGCTCTCCGAGCGCTCGGTCACCCTGCTGCTGGGCAGCCATGTGGCAGCCCGGCTCGCGCCGCGTTTCACGCTCACCGGCTTCGCGGGTGTGGAGCACGACCAGTCGCGCAAGACCAGCGAGTACAGCGCCACCGGTGTCGCCGCGCTGTCGCCGATCGACTTCAACAGCAGCCCGAAGAAGACGCGTCCGGTGGCCTCGGTCGGCGGCATCTTCGAGATCGGCAAGACCCAGCAGCTCAGCGCGCAGTGGGTCTACCGCAAGGAAGCCTTCTCGTCGTCGGCCACCAACTCCCTGCTGGCCACCTACTCGGTCGGGTTCTAAGGGCCGCCCTGTGCGGGCCCGGGTCTGAACAGGCGGGTGTTCCGGGGTCAGTTCAGGGCTTGTCCACCGCGCGGGCACGTTACCTTTCATGGGCGCAATGTGGACTCCCATGTTGCTGCGCAAACCCCTCCCTGTCCCCCCCTGGTCGGACCTGCTCCGCCACACCGAGAACCCTTTCCCATGAAACACCCCGTTGGCCGCGGTCCGGCCTGCTTGCCGAGTTCGCGCATGCCTGCTCGGCGTCTGTTTGCGCTGTCCACCTTGGCAGCCTGTTTGTTGTTTGCCATGTCTGAGGCCAGTGCGGCCAACTGCGCGCCCGACGCGAGTGTGGGCAGCGATTGCTCGCACCTTGTGATCAACAACCCGAACCAGACGATCACCATCCAGGCAGGCGCCAGAGTCAACACACCAGGCACGATCAGCGTCTGGTTCAAACCATCGGCCACAGGCACCACGTTCATCAACAACGGCACGATCTCATCGGGCTCGAATTCGCTGTTCAACCAGGGCACGATCACCAGCTTCGTCAACCACGGCGTCATTGAATCGAACATCCACTTTTACAACCAAGGGACGATTCAAACGCTCACCAACCTGGGCACGATCACGGGTCGTTACGGTGCGATGTACAACACGGGGCCCCTCACCACCCTGAACAACCGGCAAGGCGGCAACTCGCCCATGCATTTCTTTTCCAGCCTGTTGCCCACGAACTACAACATCATCATCGACAGCCCCAGCGTCTACGGCAAGTTGTCCGCATCCAACAGCGCTGGCAATCTCACCTTCGGCATCTACAACACCTCGGTGGTGGCGCCCGGCACCTACGAAGACGTGCTGACCGGTGTCGACGCCTCGCGCCTGACCACCACAACAGGCTCCTACGACGGCCTTGCCTGGTCCCTGCTGTACGACGGCGCCAACTACGACCTCGTCTTCGCCCCTCCCGGCCCAACGGCCCAGGCCACCCTCAGCTCGATGCAGGCGACAGCCCAAGGCTTGCGCAGCGCCTTCGGCGTGCAGACGGCCTTTCTCAACCCCGGCCTGAGCTACGACTGCGCGATGTTCGACAGCAAAGGCCTGTGCGTGGCGGCCACCGGGCGCAACACCACCCTGCAAGGATCGAACGCTGGCGCCACCTCGGGCATCGTGACCCTGGCCTGGCGCGTGCAGTCCCACCTGCGTGTGGGTGCCTATGTGGAACAGACACTGGACTCGAGTGGTGATCCCTCGGTTGTCGTGCGCAAAGGCAACCCCGATCTCGGCGTGTTCGCGGTCTGGAACCAGCGCACCGACGGCGATGGACCTCAGGTCCGCGTGGCGCACCGCCAGGGCCAGAAGAAAGTCGACATCACCCGCCCGGTGGTGGCTGGCTCCGAGCCGGGCGCCGGCACCGCTGATCTGGTCTCGCGCGGCACGCAGCTGACGCTCAGCCACGGCGTGCGCGTCAACGACACCTGGCGCGTGAGCCCTTATGTGGGTGTGCGTGCCATCGACATCGAGCGCAGCGCCTACAGCGAAGCCGCATCGGCCAGCGTCACGATGCCGTTGAGCTACGGGAAGCTCTCCGAGCGCTCTGTGGTCATGCTGCTGGGCAGCCATGTGGCGGCGCGCCTCGCACCCCGGTTCACGCTCACCGGCTTCGCCGGCGTCGAGCGTGACCAGTCGCGCAAGACCAGCGACTACAGCGCCTCCGGCGTGGCGGCACTGCAGCCGATCGACTTCGGCAGCAACCCGAAGAAAACCCGCCCGGTGGCCTCGATCGGAGGCGTCTACGACGTTGACAAGACCCACCAGTTCAGCGCGCAGTGGGTCTACCGCAAGGAAGCCTTCTCGTCGTCGGCCACCAACTCCCTGCTGGCCACCTACTCGGTC
>JBKBWW010000027.1:0-34230 GCA_046314475.1 Hydrogenophaga sp. | reverse complement strand
CATGGTGTCGTACCTGCGCCGCTTCCACAACCTCACGCAGCTCACCATGGTGCCCACGCGCGCATTGCGCGCGCAACTCATGGAGATGGGTTTCGAGAACGTGCAAGTGGTGGCGCGCGGTGTGGACACGAAACTCTTCAACCCGCAGCGGCGCAGCGAGGCTTTGCGCAGCCAGTGGGGTGCCGGTCCCGAAACGCTGGTGATGCTGGTGGTGGGCCGGTTGGCCGCCGAGAAAAATCTCGACGTGGCGCTGCAGGCCCACGCCGCCATGCAGGCCCACCACCCCGATGTGAAGTTGGTGTTCGTGGGCGACGGGCCGCTGCGTGAAAGCCTGCAGCAGCGCTGCCCGCAAGCCGTGTTCGCCGGCATGCGCCGCCACGAAGAGCTCGCGGGCTACTACGCCTCGGCCGATCTGTTCGTGTTTCCCAGCCTCACCGAGACCTTTGGCAACGTGACCATCGAAGCGCTGGCCAGTGGCTTGCCGGTGCTCGCGTTCGACACGGCGGCGGCCAGCGACTGGGTGCAGAGCCACACCAACGGCTGGCTGGTGCCGGCGGGACAGGAAGCGGCGTTCGTGCGCGTGGCGGTGAATCTCGCGCAAACACCTTCGCTGCTGGCGCAGGCCCGCGAGCAAGCGCGCTCGCGTGTGGCGCACCTCGACTGGCAACAGATCGCCCTTCAGGTGGAGACGCTGATGCTCCAGGCTGCGGGGGCTGTTTCGTCGCAGGAAACGGGGCGGCGGCTGGACCTGTCGCAGCCATCAGCGCCGCTGATGTGAAAGCTTGATGACGAGCCTCGAAGGAAGAGGACGTCCGGGGGGCATTGGCCGATTCACGGTTTGGTCACATGACTTGAACAGACTGCATCGGTGTTTGTTCTTTCAACCCCGGAGCCCTTCATGTCTCACCACGACGACGACAACTGCAATTTCTCGACCAACGAAAGCTTCCAGGATGTACTGGCCCGCGGCACACGCACGCCGCTGACCCGCCGCAACGTGATCCGCGGCGGCACCGGCATGGTGGCGCTGTCGGCGCTGCCCTTCCTGACCGCTTGCGGTGGTGGTGATGATCCCGCGCCAGCGCCCGCAACGCCCACGCAGAACGCGCTGGGTTTTCCCGCTGTGGCAAAAAGCCTGGTGGACGACGTGATCCTGCCGCCTGGCTACACCTACCGTGTGTTGCACGCCACCGGCGATCGCCTGTTCAACACCGAGACCGCCTATTCCAACCTGGGCACTGAAACCGACGATTGGAGCCGCCGTGTGGGCGACCACCACGATGGTATGGACCTGTTCTACATCGATGCGCAGGGCAACTACACCACGGTGGACACCGGTCGCGCCGTGCTCGTGGTCAACCACGAGAGCTCTGCCGATGCACATTTCTTTCACCCCAACGGCCAGACCTCGGGTGGTGTGGGTGGCAAGAAGTTTTCGCAGTTTTCGTCATCCTCGGGCGGCTGGGATCTGGGTGCGCGCCCGCAAGCCGAAGTGCTCAAGGAAATCAACCACCACGGTGTGTCGCTGGTTGAAGTGCGCCGGGTGGGGGGCGTCTGGACCGTGCAGCTGGATTCGACGTTCAACCGCCGCGTGACCCCACAGACGGTGGTGAACGTCACCGGTCCTTCGGCCCACATTGCCGACATTCGCGCATTCATGTCCACCCAGTTCGATCCCAGCGGAGTCACCGCGCGCGGCACGATCAACAATTGTGGCCATGGCAAGACGCCTTGGGGCACCTACCTTGCCTGTGAAGAAAACTGGGCTGCCTACTTCTACATGCCCAACGGGTCGACCGATGTGAGCGCCAAGATCAAAGCGTCACGAGCCCGTTATGGCGTGATCAACGCACCGTTCGCCGCCGCCTCAGGCGCCCCCGGCCAGGGCTGGTCCACAGTGCCCAACGCCGCCACTGACAACCGCTTCGGCCGATGGAACGTCTCTGCTCCAGGCCTCTCGGCAGCGGACGACTTCCGCAACGAACCCAACACCTTTGGCTACAACCTCGAGATCGACCCACTGCGCCCCACCGCTGTGCCGGCCAAGCGCGTGGCCATGGGCCGTTTCGCGCACGAGGCGGCTGTCTGCAGCATCCCGGTGGCTGGCCAGCCGCTGGCTTTCTACATGGGTTGCGATTCGCAGAACGAGTACATCTACAAGTTCGTCACCGATGCCGTGTGGGACCCGGCCGATGTGGGTCGTGGCATGGCCGCCGGTGACAAGTACCTCAACGAGGGCAAGCTGTACGTGGCCAAGTTCAACGATACCGGTCTGGGTGTGTGGCTGGAACTGAACGTGACCACGGTCGCCGCCGCCAGCCCGGCTTACAACACTTACACCTTCGACAACCAGGCCGACGTGTTGATCAACGCCCGTCATGCCGCCAGCGCCGTGGGCGCCACGCGCATGGACCGCCCGGAGTGGGGTGCGGTGAATCCGAAGAACGGCGACGTGTACTTCACGATGACCAACAACAGCAGCCGCACCGTGGCCAACGCCGATGCGGCGAATCCCCGTGCTTACGCCGACAACGATGGACTGACGCGCTCGGGCAACCCGAACGGCCACATCATCCGATTCCGCGAAACCGGCAGCGCCTCCACGGCCACCACCTTCAACTGGGACATCTTCTTGTTTGGCGCCGAGGAAGACGCGGGCGCGGGTATCAACCTCTCGGGCTTGAATGACAAGAACGACTTTTCGTCGCCCGATGGTCTGTGGTTCAGCAAGGCCACCGGCATCTGCTACATCCAGACCGACGACGGTGCCTACCTGGATCAGACCAACTGCATGCTGCTGGCCGCCATCCCAGGCAACGTCGGTGATGGGCGTGCCCTGACGGTCAGCAACAGCTTCAATGGCAACACAGGCACCGAGCAGACCTTCATCGGTGCGGCCCTGGGTGACGCCAAACTGCGACGTTTCCTCGTCGGCCCGAAGGGTGCCGAGATCACGGGCATGACCGAGTCGGCAGATGGCCGCACGGTGTTTGTCAATATCCAGCACCCGGGTGAGAACACCGCGGCGATTGGCACCGGCACGTTCAACTTCCAGAGCCAGTGGCCCGGTAACAAAGGCTATGGCGTGGCCGGCCGTCCCCGTTCGGCCACCATCGTCATCACCCGCACCGACGGCGGTGTGATCGGACTCTGATCCGCTAAGCTGACGCACTCCACGCCAAGCCCCTGCCGGCGCAACCCGGTGGGGGCTTTTCTGTTTCCTTTTTACGGGAAGTCGCATGAAGAACGCCGCCATGACCGTGCTGCTGATAGTCGCTTGCACCCTGGGGCACACGCCAGCGGTCCACGCCGAAGACACGCCGAGCAACATGGGCCCGGGTGCGTCTGAGCAACTGGTCGCGGCCCGCAGCGCCATCGCTGCGAAAGACTGGTCTCGCGCGATCAGCGAGCTCCATGCCGCGCTGAAGCTGGAGCCGCGCAACGCCGACGTGCACAACCTGCTGGGCTACAGCCACCGCAAACAGGCCCGGCCCGATCTCGCCAAAGCGTTTGAACACTACAAGCTGGCGTTGCAGATCGAACCTGGGCACAAGGGTGCGCACGAGTACATCGGTGAGGCCTACCTGATGGACCAGCGGCCCGCCGAGGCTGAGAAACACCTGGCCGAGCTGGCCCGGCTCTGCGGCAACCAGACCTGTGAGGAATACGTGGATTTGTCCGAGGCGATCAAGGCCCAAAAGGCCAAGGCGCCTCGCTGAGCTGGTTCAGCCGCGCGGCATGGCCGGGTGGGCCTCGGGCGGGCGCTGCTCCATGTAGCCGCGCCCGTCTTTCACACCGGTGCGCCCGGCGATCTGCCAGGCGGTGCGCTGGTCGATCAGGCCGGCGAGAAACTCCAGTTCTTCGTCGGTGTGGTTGAGCGCGGGCGCGGGCGTGAGGAAGCGCCCGGCCTTGGGTTCGACCTCACCCCAGAACGACTGGTGGTAGCTCGACACCGACGTTGCGCGGTTGCCGCCGGCCTGCATGTCCACCGTGCCGTAGCAGTTGCAGAAGTAGCTGCGGTTGCCCTGGTCGGCCAACACCTCGGTGTAGACGCCGGTGCCGCGGATGCCGGCGGTGAGCGTGGGCGTGACGATGGTGCGGCTGGGGCCACGGCCAAACGCGCTGACCACACCGCCGGTGAGCAGGCGCAGCAGGCTCACGGTGTGCAGCGTGGCGCCCCGCTCCACCGTCATGCGCGAGTTCTGCCGCACATTGAACGAGGCGTTGCCCAGCACGAAGAGCAGCCTGGACGCCGGGCCGGTGGCGATCTCGTCACCGGTCTGGATGGTTTGCTGCGGCGCCATGCGCCGGCCGTTGAGCAGCACATCGCCCACCAGCTCCACCACGTTGCTGCGTTGCTGCGCCATGGCCGCCGGTAGACCGCCCATGGCCACCCACGCAGCGGCGGCCTTGAGGGTGTCGCGGCGCTGGAACCAGGTCACTTCGCTCTCGGCGCGGCCTTGCAAGGTGTGGTGGCTCATGCATCTTCTCCGGTGGTGGTGGGGGTTGTGGCGGGTGTGGGTCGTTCGGCGGAATCAAAACTGTCAACGAAGGTGAAATAAATCGAGGTGTGGAACATGGAGGCCATGAACAGCACGGCCGGGTACAGCACGAAGTTGAGCGCCTGCACGCCGCCGAACAGGGCACCCAGCAGGCTCATGCACAGACCCACCAGCAAGAACACCCCGAGCCAACCCAGGCTGTAGAACAGCATGGCGCCTTTGTTGCCCCAGCAGGCCATGAAGCTGAAGAACAGGCTCTTGCCCGGGCTCACCCCGTGCCAGTGCACCAGGGCTGGCGCGTGCCAGAAGGCCATGACCACTGGCAGGTACACCACCAGGCCGGCGAGCAGGCCCTGGTTGGCCAGCGAGGCGCGCACCATCTCGGCCGACACCTCGCCCGCGCTGGGGTCCAGTGGCGGCGGTGCGTCGCCGGCAAACAGCGTGGCCACGCCGAGCACCAGCAGCAGCCCGGCGGCGTACATGGCACCCAATATGAGCATGTTGCGCGTCTGCACGGGCTTGCCGCGCAGGCCCGAGATCAGCGCGGAGGGCATGGGAAAACGCCCCTGCGTGGCTTCGCGGGTGGCGGCCATGAGGCCCAGCGTGGCCACCGGCACCAGCAGCAGCGAGATCACGGTGCCGAGCAAGGGAATGAGCGAGAGCACCGAGACGGTGGCCATGAACATGAAGAACAGGCCGGACATGGCCAGGGGCTGGCGGAAGAAGGTCTTCACACCCAGCTTGACCCATTGCAGGCCGGCTCTGGCGGGGACGAGGTGGAGTTTCATGCGGTCACGGGTTGGGGCGCTGCTGCGGGAGCGGGGGCATCGAGCAGCGCGGCCGGGAAAGCGTGGCTGGCGCGGTTGCGCAGCACGCGTTCGAAGTGGGTGGGGTCGTGGGCTTGCAGCATGGCGGCTTCGCGCGGCAGGTGCAGGTCCCACAGGCGGGAAATCCAGAAGCGCAGGGCGCCGGCGCGCAGCAGGGCCGGCAGCAGGCTGCGCTCGGCCGCGCTCAGTGGCCGCACCATTTGGTAGGCCGACAGCAGTGCCTGGGCGCGCTGCGCACCGTGGCTGCCATCGGTGGCGTCCTGGCTGTGGTGCACGCACCAGTCGTTGAGGCAGACCGCGATGTCGAACAGGAAGGTGTCGCAGCCGGCGAAGTAAAAGTCGAAGAAACCAGTGAGTTCGCCGGCTTCAAACATCACGTTGTCGCGGAACAGGTCGGCGTGGATGGGGCCGCGCGGCAAAGCGGCGTAGGCAGGGCTGGCCGCCACGTGGTTCTGGTAAGCCAGCTCGGTGCGGATCAGGTCGGCCTGCGGCGCGCTCAGGAAGGGCAGCACCACCGGCACGGTCTCGTTCCACCACGGCAGGCCGCGCAGGTTGGGCTGGCTCATGGGGAAGTCGCGCCCGGCCAGGTGCATGCGCGCCAGCATGGCACCGACGGCTTCGCAGTGCGCCACGCTCGGGGTCAGTTCACTTTTTCCGCGCAGCTTGTTCACCACGGCGGCGGGTTTGCCCTGCAGCGTGTGCAGGATCTCGCCGCTGGCGGTGGCGGCCGGGTCGGGAACCGGAATGCCCCGGCCAGCCAGGTGCTTCATGAGGTGCAGATAAAACGGCAACTGCTCGAAGCCCAGGCGTTCGAACACGGTGAGCACATGCTCCAACGTGGCACCGTCGCGCTCGCTGGTCACAAAGTAGTTGGTGTTTTCAATACCACCCTGGATGCCCCTCAGCTCGGTGAGATCGCCCAGGTCCAGGGTGTGCAGCAGGGCAGCGGCTTGCGCGAACGCGACTTCGGTGTAAACGGCCATGAAACGGAAAATCAGAAATTCAGGATGCGCCAGCTGCTGCGCCCGGCGTTGCCGGTGCGTTTGCCACCCACTTCGCCGGGAACCGAGCCGCTCGAGTCGGGGTTGATCTGGTAGGCCGGGGCGCCGTTTTTGGGCTGCACCTCGATGCTTTTGGTCTCGCCGCCCACACGCACCTCGTCGATGCGGGTGAGGGCGTCTTCGTTGGTGATGCGCTCGATGCGGTCGCGCGGCGATACCGTCTGCGGCGGCTGCTCAACCGGGGGCGTCTGGCCCTGGGCGGCCGAGGCCAGGGCGAGGCCCGCGAGCAGGGCGAGGGCGGGCAGCAGGCGTGGGGTGTGGGCGTTCATGCCTCATTGTAGGCAGGCAGGGGCGCCGCAGCGCAGGCGGGGCCATCGGCCGGACCTGCGGGCGGAGCGCGATCTCCCCGACAATGCGCGCATGTCCGATGCTTCATCCCCCACCCCCACCCTGCTGCTGGTCGACGGCTCCAGCTATCTCTACCGCGCGTTCTTTGCTGGCGGCGAATCGATGAGCGCCAAGCTCCCCGATGGCACCGAGCTCAAAACGGGCGCCATCCGGATCATGATCAACATGATGCAGAAGCTGCGCAAGGACGTGCGGGCCGATTACGCCGCCTGCGTGTTCGACGCCAAGGGCCCGACCTTTCGCGACGCGCTCTACCCCGACTACAAGGCCAACCGCTCGCCCATGCCCGACGACCTGCGGGCGCAGATCGGACCCATCCACGAGGTGGTGAAGCTGCTGGGCTGGAAGGTGCTGGATGTGCCCGGGGTGGAGGCCGACGACGTGATCGGCACGCTGGCGCACGTGGCGGCGCAGCAAGGCATCAACTGCATCATCTCCAGTGGCGACAAGGATCTGAGCCAACTCGTCAACGAGCACATCACGGTGATCGACACCATGAACGACCGCAAGCGCGATGTGGCCGGCGTGAAGGCGGAATTTGGCGTGCCACCGAGCCTGATGCTGGACTACCAGACCCTGGTGGGTGACCAGGTGGACAACGTGCCGGGCGTGCCCAAGGTCGGCCCGAAGACGGCTGTGAAGTGGCTGACGGAATACGGCTCGCTGGAGGCGTTGGTGGCGCGCGCGGGCGAGATCAAGGGCGCGGCGGGGGAGAACCTGCGCAATGCGCTCGACTGGCTGCCCAAGGGGCGCGAGCTGCTCACCATCAAGACCGATTGTGATCTGAGCGAGCACATGGAGGGTCTGCCCTCGCTGGAGGCCATCACGATTGGCGGACAGGACTCCGAGGCCCTCAAGGCGTTCGGCGAAAGGTACGGTTTCAAGGGGTTGGTGAGAACACTCGTGCAGCAAGAAGTGCCGCCGGAGCTGATCGAAGGGCACCAGGCCGGGACAAAGACCAAAAAGAAGCCTGGTGACGGCTCGCCAGGGCTCTTTGACGAGCCCGATCTGAGCGGCAGCGCCGAGCGCACCACCAATCTGAAGTACGACACCATCCTCACCTGGGCGATGTTCGACGATTGGTTGCAGCGTGTGCTGGCCGCCGAGCTGGTGGCGGTGGACACCGAAACCACCTCGCTCGACGAGATGCGTGCCGAGATCGTGGGTATCAGCTTCAGCGTGATGCCGGGCGAGGCGGCCTACATCCCGCTGCGCCACAGCGGGCCCGACTCGCCCGAGCAACTGCCGTTCGACGAGGTGCTGGCCAAACTCAAGCCCTGGCTGGAAGACCCGAAGCACGCCAAGCTCGGCCAGCACGTGAAGTACGACCGCCACGTGTTCGCCAACCACGGTATCGAGGTGCAGGGGTATGTGCACGACACCATGCTGCAGAGCTATGTGCTGGAAGTGCACAGGCCTCACGGGCTGGCCAGCCTGGCCGAGCGCCACCTCGGCCGCCAGGGCATCAATTACGAAGACTTGTGCGGCAAGGGCGCACACCAGATTCCGTTTGCGCAAGTCGACGTGGCCAAGGCGGCCGAGTACTCGTGCGAGGACAGCGACCAGACGCTGGACGTGCACCGGGTGCTGTGGCCGCAGCTGCAGGCCGACGACAAGCTCAAGTTCATCTACGAACTCGAGATCGCCAGCAGCGAGGCGCTCTACCGCATCGAGCGCAACGGCGTGCTGATCGACGCGCCCACGCTGGCCAAACAAAGCCACGAACTGGGCTCCCGCATCCACGCGCTGGAGCAGGAGGCTTACGAGATCGCCGGCCAGCCGTTCAACCTGGCCAGCCCCAAACAACTGGGTGAGATCTTTTTTGACAAGCTCGGTCTGCCAGTGATCAAGAAGACCGCGACCGGCGCGCGCAGCACCGACGAAGAGGTGCTGGAAAAACTCGCCGAGGACTACCCGCTGCCGGCCAAGATCCTGGAGCACCGGGGCCTCTCCAAACTCAAGGGCACCTACACCGACAAGCTCGCGCAGTTGGCCCACCCCAGAACCGGCCGCGTGCACACGCACTACGCGCAGGCCGTGGCCGTGACCGGGCGCCTGTCCAGCAACGACCCCAACCTGCAGAACATTCCGATCCGCACGCCGGAAGGCCGGCGCGTGCGCGAGGCCTTTGTGGCGCCCGCAGGCCATGTGATCGCGAGCGCCGACTACTCGCAGATCGAGCTGCGCATCATGGCCCACATCAGCGGTGATGCTGCCTTGCTCAAGGCCTTCCACGAAGGCATCGACGTGCACCGGGCCACCGCCGCCGAGGTGTTCGGCGTGGACGCCGCGCAAGTCAGCAGCGAGCAGCGCCGCTACGCCAAGGTGATCAACTTCGGCCTGATCTACGGCATGAGCGCCTTCGGCCTGGCCAAGGCGCTGGCCATCGACAACACGGCGGCCAAGAACTACATCACGCGCTACTTCGAGCGATTCGAGGGCGTGAAGCGCTACATGGACGAGACGCGCAAGAGCGCCAAAGCGCAGGGCTACGTGGAGACGGTGTTCGGTCGGCGTCTGGTGCTGCCCAGCATTCAATCGGCCAAAGGTGCGCTGTTGTCCTCGCTGGAGCGGCAGGCCGTCAACGCGCCCATGCAGGGCACGGCGGCCGACCTCATCAAGCTCAGCATGGTGGCTGTGCAGAGGGCGCTGGACGAGCAGCAGCGCGGCATCAAGATGATCATGCAGGTGCACGACGAACTGGTGTTTGAAGTGCCCGAGTCGGAGGTGGATTGGATCAAGACCGAAATCCCGCGCCTGATGGCGGGTGTGGCCGAGCTCAAGGTGCCCTTGCTGGCCGAAGTGGGCGTGGGGCCGAACTGGGATCAGGCTCATTGAGATGAAGCTCTCGCGCCGCGCGGTTCTGTCGGCCGGTCTGGCTGCGGCGGCGTGGCCCGCATGGGCACAGACCGACGACAAGTGGGGCGCGCTGCGTGGCTACCCCGAGAGCCGCTCCAGCTTCGAGCGCTTGCCCGAGTTCCGCGTGGGCAATTACTCGGGCGGCCATGAGCAATCGATACGCCACCATGTGATCCGGGCCGGGACCCAGGTGGCCGCGTGGAACGACACCCCGGTGAGCGACTTCCGCTACCGCTGGGGGCTGTTGAGCAAGACGCCCGACCAGTACCTGGCGCAGTGGCCCGTGACCGGCCTGCTCATCGCGCGGGACAACAACATCCTGTTCGAGCGTTACCGTTTTGCGCGCCAGCCGGCCATGCGCCTGCAGAGTTGGTCCATGGCCAAGAGCGTCACGTCGTTGCTGCTGGGCATCTGCCTGGATCGGGGACTCATCCAGTCGTTCGACGACCCGGCTGCGCGTTACGTGCCCGAACTCGCCAACACCCTGCACGGCGAGACCTCGCTGCGACATCTGGCCAACATGTGCAGTGGTGCCGACGTGGTGCACGCGCGCGACAACGCCGTGTTGTACCCCGGCGCGCTGCTGGGCCGGGACCCGGACATCGCGCGCACCGTGAAGGACTGGAACCGCCGCAGCGAACCTGCGGGCACACGTTTCAACTACAACGAGCTGTGCCCGTTGACGCTGGGCATGGTGATGCGCCGCGTCACCGGTGGATCGCTGTCGGCGTTTGCCGAGCAGGTGTTGTGGCAGCCCCTGGGCGCCGAGGCGCCGGCCACCTGGTTCACCGATGCGCGCGGGGCCGAATTCAACAGCATCGGTTTCGCCGCGCGGCTGCGCGACTGGGCACGCCTGGGCCGGCTGGTGGCCCAACGCGGGCGCGGTCCCGATGGCCGGGCCATCGTCAGCGAGCCCTGGATCAACGAGTGCACGTCCTGGAGCGAGGCGGATGCCCCGGTGCGCCACGGGCGGGTTCGGCTGACCCAGGGTTACAAGGCTTTGTTCTGGCATTCGCGCGCCGATGGCTCGCGACCGGCCATGCACGGCCACCACGGTCAGCGTGTGCTGATCGACCTGCCCACGCGCACGGTGCTCGTGCACACCGCAGTTGATCAGCAAGGCCCGTGGGAGCCGGAGCTGCTGGACATGTTCGACGCAGCCACGCGGCTTTGATGCACATGGCAGACTCCAGCGCTTCGGACCCCAACAGGAGACACACCATGCTCAACGACCAACATGTCCAGGACCTCGGCGCCTTGCTGCCCGGTCAGTCGAACGAACACGGCGCCACGCGCCGAACCGCGCTCAAGACGGCCTTGGGCGTGGGCTATGCCGCGGCGGCGGCGCCGCTGATGGCGCAGACCGCCATCCGCACCCCGTCCGACGGACTCACCGTGGGCGAGGTCATGATCGACGTCAACGGCTACAAGATGCCCGCTTACCGCGCAGCGCCCGCGGGCAAGACGGGTTTGCCGGTGGTGCTGGTGCTGTCCGAAATCTTCGGCGTGCACGAGTACATCGCCGACACCGCGCGCCGTTTCGCCCGGGCGGGCTTTCTCGCGATCGCGCCCGAGCTGTTCGTGCGCCAGGGCGATGCGCAGAGCTACGGCGAGATGGCCAAGCTGATTGCCGAGGTGGTGTCCAAGGTGCCCGACGCGCAGGTGATGGCCGACCTGGACGCGGCGGTGAAGTGGGCCGCGGCCAACGGCGGCGATGCCTCCAAGGTGGGCGTGACCGGCTTCTGCTGGGGCGGGCGCCACACCTGGCTGTACGCGGCCCACAACCCGGCGGTGAAGGCCGGCGTGGCCTGGTACGGCCGCCTGGTGGGCGATGCCACGCCGCTCAACCCCAAGCACCCGGTGGACATGGCCGCCCAGCTCAAGGGCCCGGTGCTGGGCCTCTACGGCGGCGCCGACACCGGCATCCCGCTTGACACGGTTGATAAGATGAAGCTTGCTCTGGCGGCGGGCAGTCCGGCCGCCAGGGCATCGACTTTTGTGGTCTACCCCGAGGCACCCCACGCTTTCCATGCCGACTACCGACCGACCTTTCGCAAGGAGCCGGCCGAAGACGGCTGGAACCGTGCACTGGCGTGGTTCAAGCAGCACGGCGTGGCCTGAGCCACGCCGCTGTGGGGCACCCAAGGCCGCTGAAGAGCGGCCTTTTTTGTGGACGAACTGAACAGAACAACATGACCTTGTTGGCAATCTTGATGGGTACCGTGGCGGCGGGCGTGGGCAGCGTCTGGCTGGCCGCGCTGATGGCGTTTGCGATGCTGGCGCGTTTCACGCAGCACATGCTCAGCATGGCCGCGGGCGCGCTCATGGCCACGGCCTTCATGCACCTGCTGCCCGAGGCGTTCGAGAGCGAGGCCGGTGCACACGAGCTGTTTGCCATGCTGCTGGGCGGGCTGGTGTTCTTCTTCCTGCTCGACAAGGCCGAGCTGTGGCACCACGGGCACGAGCACAACCAGGGGCCGGCGCAGGAAACCGGCCATGGCGACCACGCCCACCACGCCCACCACCATGGACACACCCACGCGCACCACGACCATGGTCCGCGCTCGGGCGGTTGGGCCGTGCTGGCCGGCGACAGCGTGCATGCGTTTGGCGACGGCATCCTGATCGCTTCGGCCTTCCTGGCCGACATGCGCCTGGGTGTGATCACCTCGCTGGCGGTGCTGGCGCACGAGGTGCCGCACCACATTGGCGACCTGGTGGTGCTGCGCCACACCTCGGGCACCTCGCGCGCCGCGTTGGTCAAGGTGTCCTTGGCCGGCACCGTCACCGCGCTTGGTGGGGTGGTGGGCTATTTCCTGGTGACGCAGCTGCAGGACTACCTGCCGTTCTTTCTGGTGGCGGCCTCCAGCAGCTTTGTGTATGTGGCGCTGGCCGACCTGATTCCGCAGTTGCAGAAGCAGCTGGGATTTCGGGACACGGTGTCCCAGGTGGCCTGGTTGCTCGCGGGCATTGCACTCGTCACGCTGGTGAGCAGCCTGGCTCACTGACGCTCAGGCGGTGGGTGCGTCGCCGAGCGAGAAGCTGAAGGTGGCGCCTTCGCCGGGCGCACTGATGGCCGTGATGTCGCCGCCGTGGCGCTCGATGATGCGGCGCACGGTGGCCAGACCGATGCCCGTGCCTTCGAACTCGCTGGCCATGTGCAGGCGTTGGAAGGGCTTGAACAGTTTGGCGGCGTAGGCCATGTTGAAACCCACGCCGTTGTCCCGCACGAAGTACCTGGGCGCGTCGCCGTTTGCATCGGCTGTGGAGCAGCCGAACTCGATCACGGTTTGCGCCCGATCACGGCTGTACTTGAGGGCGTTGCCCAGCAGGTTTTCCAGTGCGATGCGCGCCAGCTGCGGATCGCATTCCGCCGTCAGACCGTCAGCAATGTGGCTCTGCACCGTCCGCTGCGGGTGTTCAACCAGGCGTTCGGCCAGGATGCTGCGCACCAGCGCGCTCAGATCGACGTTCTGGCGCTCCAGTGGCGCCTGGCTCACGCGGGCCAGCGCCAGCAGCGCAGAGATCAGCGAGCCCATGCGCGCAGTGGACGACAACACCCGGTCGAACATCTCGCGCTCTTCGGTGTTGAGGCGCTCCCCCATCTGTTCTTCGAGCAAGCGGGTGAAACCGTCGATGGAGCGCAGGGGCGACTTCAGGTCGTGCGACACGGTGTAAGCAAACGAGTCGAGTTCCGCGTTGAGTTTTTGCAGTTCGGCGGTGCGTTCGCGCACGCGCAACTCCAGGGTCTCGGTCAGGCGCTGGATCTCGCGGTCGCGGTGCAGGCGCACGAGTTCCGCGTTGGCACGGCTGGCGAAAATGGACACCATGGCCTGGAGGTCTTCGCGCAGCGTCAAGGGTTTGCGCCACATGGCAAACAAGATGCCGATGGGGGTGCCGTCGGCGTCGCGCAAGGCCTGGCCGAGGTAGGCCTGAAATCCCTCCCGGTTGATGCCGCGGGCATTCGGGAAGCCCTGCGGCAAGCCTTGCGCATACACGAACGCTTCCTTCTGCTTCAGCGTTTCAGCACACGGCGTGTTGACCGTATCGAAGCTGAAGGTGGGCATGGGCAGCGCGTCTTTCCAGATGGACAACACCTGCACCGCCTGGGGATCTGTGCACTCCCCGATGACCACCATGTCGCACTCGACGGCTTCAGACAGGTGGCGGGTGAGAGCGGTGAAGAAGGCCTCGCCAGTCTCCGCCGCCACCCCCTTGGCCACGTTGAGCAACAGGGACTCGCGCCGCTTTTCGGCGGTGGTGTTCACGGTGCAGGACAGGATGCAGGGCTCGCCGTCGATTTCGATCAGTTCGGCCCACAGGCGGGTATCCACCAGGCTGCCGTCCTTGTGGCGCATGAGGGTGTCGTAGTTGTCGACGCGGCCGTCGCGCAGCAACTGGGCCACAAACTGCTCCCGGTCGGCTGGCGTGAGCCAGGCGCCCGCTTGCACCGTGGTCTTGCCCATCAGCTCGTCGGGCCGCATGCCCTGCACCCGGTCCTGTGCCTTGTTGATTTCCATGAAACTGCCGTCGGCCAGCCGGGTGATGGTGAGGTTCAGGGGGCTGAAGTTGAAGGCCTTCGCAAACCGCTCTTCGGAGCGTCGCAGGCGTTCCATGGCCTCGGCTTGTGCGCTCACGTCGGTGACGGTGGTGATGATCAGTTTGTCCTCGCGGTCGGTGCCCATCTCGCTGGAGATGAGCGCCTTGAACACCTGTCCGTCGGCACGCCGGCCCTCGCAGGCGAACTGGTCCATGTGGCGTTGCTCGTAGAGCTGCTGCAGGTAAACCTCGCGTTGCGCGGGGTCGGCCCACAGGAAGGTCTCCTGGCGCCCGAGCACCTGGTCGCGCGTGTAGCCGTAGCTGCGTTCAAACGCCGGGTTCACATCGAGGATGGAGCCGGTGCGCGCTGACTGGGCAAGCATGGGGCTCGGGCTGGTGCGAAAGATGCGCGCGAAGCGCTCCAGGTTGCGGTCGCGTTCCTGCTCGGTGGCCTTGCGGCGCTCGAACTCCTGGGCCTGCAATTGCAGCGCGCGGTTGGTCCGCAGGCGGCTGTGGTGCACGGTGAGGGCGCACACGAGCACCGTGGCCGAGTGTGTGATCCACACGCGCAGGCTGACGGAAAAATCGGGTCTGTGCGTCAGCAGACCGGCGGTTTCAGCCCAGGTGAGCGCACCCAGCGAACCGATGCTCGCCACCGTGGTGACGATGAGCGCTGTGCGTCCGAGAAAGATGCCGGCGCCCACCACCGCGCCCATGAACAGGAACCCCACGGCGGTGCGCACCGAGCCGTAGGTGATGGCCGAGAAGATGGCCGCGCCCAGCACGGCGGCCACGATCACATGCGCCACGTAACGCGTGCGACCGGCGCGGGTGAGGCCGTAGCAGAACCAGGCCACGACGGTCAGCCCGCCGGCGACCCAGGCTTCGTGTTCGCCGGGTGCGGCAAGCACCAGTTCCATCAGCAACACCAGCAGACCTGTGAAGCCGATCACCAGCGACGTCAGCTTCAGGGCTTCGGTGCGATCCCTGTCTCCCAGAACATTGAACGCGGCGTCGTCGTGCGGCTGCATGGATGGGTGGTGGGGGTGGGTGCAGAGGCGAGAGGGTCGTCAGCCGACGGCGCAGGGTGCGCCGGGCGTGTTGCACCACTCGCTCCAGCTGCCGGGGTAGAGCGCGGTGCGGCCCAGGCCGGCCACTTCCATGGCCAGCAGGTTGGGGATGGCGCTCACGCCGCTGCCGCAGTGGTGCACCACGCTGGCGGGGTCACGTCCGGCGAGCAGCTGTTCAAATTCGGCGCGCAGCTGCGCGGCCGGTTTGAAGCGGCCGTCGGGGCCGATGTTGTCGGCGAAGGGGCGGTTGAGCGCACCCGGGATGTGGCCGGCCACCGGGTCGAGCGGCTCGACCTCGCCGCGAAAGCGGGCCCCTGCGCGAGCGTCGATCAGGGTCTGTGTGGAGCGGCCGAGCGACGTTGAAATGCTGTTGGTGGACGCGGTGGCGGCCGCTGTGGGCTTGAGCGTGAAGTGCCCGGGCTCGGGTGTGGGCGATGGGCCACTGGCCAGCGCGCCACCGGCGGCTTTCCAGGCGGCCAGTCCCCCATCGAGCACGGCCACGGCTTCATGGCCGCACCACTTGAGCATCCACCACAGGCGGCCACAGTAGTTGGCGCCCTGGCGGTCCAGCACCACCACCTGTTCGCCATCGGACAAACCCAGGCTGGCCATGCGCCGGGCAATGGTTTCGCGCGAGGGCAGGGGGTGGCGTCCACCACTGGCGCGATCGGCGCCCTGTTTGTCGCTGAGGTGGTGGTCCAGGTGCACGTACACCGAGCCGGGAATGTGCTCCTCGGTGTATTGCGCGGCGCCCGCCTCGGGCTTCATGAGTTCGAAGCTGCAGTCGTACACGCGCAGTGGTGCACCGGAGGCCATGAGTTGCTGCAGTTCGCGGGCAGAGATCAGTGTGGTGAACATGCGCGCATTGTGCTTCAGGTCGACGGGGCGTCAGTGGTCTTCTGCGGGTGCGTTCGGCACGGCCCGATCGCGCAGCACTGTGGCCAGGATGCCGCTGACGATGATCAGACCCATGCCCAACCAGCCCATCAAGGGCAACTGGTCGCCGAAGATGATGAGGCTGTAAAGACCGGCGAAGACGATGCCCGAGTACTGCAGGTTGGCCACCACCATGGTGGCGCCGCTGGAGTAGGCGCGTGTCATGCACAGTTGCCCGAACACCGCCAGCACGCCGATCGGCAGCAGCCACAACGCGCCTGGCCAATGCCAGTCGCTCACGCCGGCAAACAGCATGCCCAGGGCGCCGGCAATCACGGCACCGATGGAGAAATAAAACACCGTGCGGCTTTCGGGCTCGCCGGCTCGGGCCAGCGCCGCCACCTGCAGGTAGGCAAAGGCCGAAAAGATGCCGGACATGAGACCCACCAGGGCACCGACCGCCTGGCCTTCACCCAGCGTGGGTCGCAGCATCATGGCCACGCCGCCGAAACCCGAGAGCACCGCCAGAAAGAGCGGCGCCTGCTGAAGCATGGGCGCGTTGCGGCCCTGCACCAGCAGGGCGCCCCCGAGCAGGAAGGCCGCGATCCAGACACTGCTCATGTAGTTCAGCGTCATGGCGGTGGCCAGCGGCAGGGCCGCGATCGAATAGAACCATGCGGTCAGCGCCGTCACACCCACCACGCTGCGCCACACATGCATCATGGGCAGGCTGGTGCGCAGCGACACACCTTGCAGGCGAGTGAGGCCGATCAGAAAGACCACGCCCACCAGGCCGCGGTAGAACACGATCTCGAAGCTGTTGAACTCGGTTGACGCGAACTTGATGCACACGCCCATGGTGGCAAAGAACAGCGATGCGAGCACCATCCAGAGGGCTTGCATTCAACTCCCTGGCGCTGCCGCAGGGCCCATCTTCGCCCGATACCACTCGTGGAAATGTTGCATGCCGTCTTCCATCGGGCTCTGGTAGGGGCCAACTTCGTTGTCGCCTCGGGCCAGCAAGGCTTTGCGCCCCGCGTCCATGCGCTCGGCGATCTCGTCGTCTTCCAGGCAAGTCTCCATGTAGGCCGCGCGCTGGGCTTCGACGAAGTCGCGCTCGAAGGCCGCGATCTCTTCCGGGTAGTAGAACTCGACCATGTTGATGGTCTTGTCCACGCTGACTGGGTGCAGGGTGGACACCGTGAGCACGTGCGGATACCACTCCACCATGATGTGCGGGTAGTAGGTCAGCCAGATCGCGCCGTGCTCGGGCATCTGACCCTGGCGGTACTGCATGAGCTGTTCGTGCCAGCGCTGGTACACCGGGCTGCCGGCCTTGCCCAGCAGGTTGGCCGGGCCCACGGTCTGCACCGAGTACTCGGGCTTGAATTCCCAGCGCAGGTCTTCGCAGGTGACGAAGCCACCCAAGCCCGGGTGGAACGGCGCCACGTGGTAGTCCTCCAGGTAAACCTCGATGAAGGTCTTCCAGTTGTAGTTGCACTCGTGCAGCTCCACGTGGTCGAGCACCATGCCGTCGAAATCGAGCGCGGCGCGCGGCCCCATGTTCGCCAGGTCGGCCTGCACGTCGCGGCCGTTGTCTTCAAACAGCAAGCCGTTCCACTCGCGCAGCGGGTAGTTGTTCAGGTTGAGGCACGGGTCCTTCTCGAAGTGGGGCGCACCCAGCAACTGGCCGGCCTGGCCGCCCTGGACACCGCTGTAGGTCCAGCGGTGCAGGGGGCACACGATGTTGCCGCCCGCGCTCCCGCTGCGGGTTTCCTGCAGGTTGCCGCGGTCTTTGAGGATGATGGCCTGCCGATGCCGGCAGACGTTGGAGACGAGTTCCACACCATTGGCGGTGCGCACCAAAGCGCGCCCACCGGCTTCTTGCGGGAGGGCGTGGTAGTCCCCCACGTTGGGGACGGCGAGTTGGTGCCCCACATACCGGGGCCCGCGCTGGAAGAGGGCTTCCTTTTCGCGCTGGAACAGCGCTTCGTCGAAGTAACTGGAAACCTGAAGTTGGCTTGCGGCCTGCTGCAGTTGAAGACTTAAATCAGACATCGTGGTCCTGACCTAGAGACTCCCCCTATGAAGGGGCAGGGTAAGCGCTGTGCTCGTGAGACGAATTCGCGCGGGATGGGTGGAGTGGTGCGTCCCTCCGGGCGTTGGAAGCCCGTCAGTGATGAAAAGGGGCGAATTCTACCCCCCCGGGGCAGTACCCGCTGGCGAGCGCCGGTATGCAAAAGCGTGCCCACTTTAGAATGAACCACGTGAACGAACCCATGCCCACCGTGCCCCGCACCTCCAAGACTTCCCCTTCTGCCGCCACGGCCGACGCACAGCCCGTCGCGGCCAGCTACGAGGCCGCACTTGAAGAGCTTGAACAGCTCGTGTCCCAACTCGATGCCGGCCAATTGCCGCTGGACCAACTGCTCACGCGCTACCAGCGTGGTGCCGAGCTGCTGGCGTTCTGCCGCGCCCGACTGGAAGCGGTGGAAAACCAGATCAAGGTGCTCGAAGGCGGCGAGCTCAAACCTTGGGACCAGCCATGACACAGACGCTGGCCCCTCAAGCCACCTTGGCCTTCGCCCTCTGGCGCGAAGCACAGCAAGCCGCAGTCGAGCGTGCCTTGTCCAACTGGGTGCCGGCCCAGGCGCCCGCCGGCTTGGGCGACGCCATGCGCTACGCCGTGCTCGACGGTGGCAAGCGGCTGCGTCCGATGCTCGCACTGGCCACCTGTGAGGCTGTGGGCGGCCACGCCGCCGCCGCGATGCGCGCTGCCTGCGCTGTGGAACTGATCCACGCCTACTCCCTGGTTCACGACGACATGCCCTGCATGGACGACGACGTGCTGCGCCGCGGCAAGCCCACGGTGCATGTGCAGTTTGGCGAAGCGCAGGCTTTGCTGGCAGGTGATGCGCTGCAGGCGCTCGCCTTCGAGTTGCTGGTGCCCGACGACGGCAGCGTGGAGCCCGCCATGTCGGCGCGGCTGTGCCGAATGCTCGCCTTGGCGGCCGGTGCGGGTGGCATGGCCGGGGGCCAGGCCATCGATCTCGCCAGCGTGGGCGTGGCCCTGGACCAGCGTGCGTTGGAGACCATGCACCGCCACAAGACCGGCGCCTTGCTGCAGGCCAGCGTGATGATGGGCTCCGCGACGGCGCGGGTGTCTGCGGACACCGAAGCGCGCCTGGCCGAGTACGGCGCCTGCGTGGGACTGGCCTTCCAGGTGGTGGACGACATCCTTGACGTGACCGCCGATTCGGCTACGCTGGGCAAAACCGCCGGCAAGGATGCGGCCGCCGACAAGCCCACCTTCGTTTCCCTGATGGGGCTGGCGTCCGCACAGGCCTATGCCGACCGCGTGCTCGACCAGGCCCACGAGGCGCTGCGCCAGAGCGGCATCGAGCGCTCCGACACCTTGCACGCGCTGGCCGACTGGGTCGGTCGTCGCGCATCCTGAGGTCCGCTGGGGCCCGTTCATTCATTCATGACCCGAACACACCTGCCCATGAGCTCTCTGCTGTCTTCCATTGAGTCACCGGCCGATGTGCGCCGCTTGAGCCGCGCGCAGCTGCTGCCGCTGGCCGACGAGCTGCGCACCTACCTGTTGCAAAGCGTGGCACGCACCGGTGGCCACCTGAGTTCCAACCTCGGCACGGTCGAGTTGACCCTGGCGCTTCACTACGTGTTCAACACGCCCGAAGACCGCCTGGTCTGGGATGTGGGCCACCAGACCTACCCGCACAAAATCCTGACCGGGCGGCGTGACCGCATGAGCACGCTGCGCCAGCTCGGCGGCATCAGCGGTTTTCCTCGCCGCTCCGAAAGCGAATTCGACACCTTCGGCACTGCGCACTCGTCCACCAGCATTTCGGCCGCGCTCGGCATGGCCATGGGCGCCAAGATCAAGGGCGAGCACCGCAACGCCGTGGCCATCATTGGCGACGGCGCCATGACCGCCGGCATGGCCTTTGAAGCACTCAACAACGCCGGCGTGGCCGAAGGCCGCCTGCTCGTGGTGCTCAACGACAACGACATGTCGATCTCGCCACCGGTGGGTGCGCTCAACCGCTACCTCGCTCAGCTCATGAGCGGACAGTTCTACGCCGCAGCGAAAAACGTGGGCAAGCAGGTGCTCAAGGGTGCGCCGCCCCTGTTTGAACTGGCCAAGCGCTTGGAAGAACAGGCTAAGGGCATGGTGGTGCCGGCCACGCTGTTCGAGAAGTTCGGCTTCAACTACATCGGCCCCATCGACGGGCACGACCTGAACTCGCTGATCCCCACGCTGGAGAACATCCGCCACCTGCTCGAAACCGACAGCGGTCCGCAGTTCCTCCACGTGGTGACCAAAAAGGGCCAGGGCTACAAGCTGGCCGAGAACGACCCGATTGCGTACCACGGCCCGGGCACTTTCGATCCGGCGGTGGGCATCGTCAAGTCGACCGCAGTGCCCAAGACCACCTTCACCCAGGTGTTTGGTCAGTGGCTGTGCGACATGGCCGCGGCCGACGAACGCCTGGTGGGCATCACGCCCGCCATGCGCGAAGGCTCGGGCATGGTCGAATTCGAGCGCCGTTTCCCGAAGCGCTATTTCGATGTGGGCATTGCCGAGCAACACGCCGTGACCTTTGCCGCTGGCCTGGCCTGCGAAGGCCTGAAGCCTGTGGTGGCGATCTACTCCACGTTTCTGCAGCGCGGCTACGACCAGCTCATCCACGACGTGGCCCTGCAAAACCTGCCCATGGTGTTTGCGCTGGACCGCGCGGGTCTGGTGGGGGCCGATGGCGCCACCCATGCGGGTGCTTACGACATTGCCTACCTGCGCTGCATTCCCAACATGGCGATTGCCTGCCCCGCCGACGAGGCCGAGTGCCGCCAGTTGCTGTCAACGGCGCACGCGCAGAACCATCCGGTGGCCGTGCGCTACCCGCGCGGTGCCGGCGTGGGCGCGGCCATTCCGACCAGCCTGGACGGCCTGCCCTTTGGCAAAGGCGAGCTGCGCCGCCAGGGCCAGGGCGTTGCGATCCTCGCCTTCGGCACCTTGCTCCACCCCGCGCTGGCCGCGGCCGAAAAGCTCGGTGCCAGCGTGGCCAACATGCGCTGGGCCAAGCCACTGGATGTGGAACTGCTGTGCGAACTCGCGCGCACCCACGGCGCGCTGGTCACGGTGGAAGAGGGCTGCATTCCCGGCGGCGCGGGCAGTGCCGTGATGGAGGCGTTGCACGCCGAGGGCCTGCAGGTGCCGGTGCTCACACTCGGTTTGCCCGACGAGTTCTCCGAACACGGTGACCCCGCCAAGCTGCTCGCCGCGCTGGGGCTGGATGCCACCGGGATCGAGGCCTCCATTGGCGCGCGTTTCGGCGCGTTGCTGCACGCCGCGCCGGGTTTGAAGGTCGTGGGCTGAGCATCCCGAAGCTTGCATGAGGCTGAATGGTCCCCGCGCGGGACCATTTTTCGAGGGAAAACCCCCGCGCTGCGCTCCGGGGGCGTTCCTACAATTTCCGTGGACCTGACAAGTCTCCAGCCCGGCTGGCCGGGTTGGGTGTTCCCATACCAACCACGGAGTCAAACAACATGGATCGTCGTTCACTCATCAAGCACGCAGGCATTGCCGGTGTGCTGGCCGCTGGTGCCGCGCCCGCGGTGCATGCCCAGGCCGCCATTCGCTGGCGCCTGGCTTCGAGCTTCCCCAAGGCACTCGACACCATCTACGGTGCGGCCGATGTCTTTGCCAAGAAGGTCGGCGAAATGTCCGGCGGCAAGTTCTCGATCTCGGTGCACCCGGGTGGCGAACTGATGCCCGCTTTCGGTGTGGTGGACGGCGTGCAGGAAGGCACCGTGGAGTGCGCGCACACCGCGCCTTACTACTTCTTCGGCAAGGACGACACCTTCGCGCTGGACTGCGCGATTCCCTTCGGTCTCAACAGCCGCCAGATGACCGCGTGGATGTACGAGGGCAACGGCATGAAGCTGTTCCGCGAGTTCTACGAGGGCTACAACATCGTGAACTTCCCCATGGGCAACACCGGCGCGCAGATGGGTGGTTGGTACCGCAAGGAAATCAAGACGCTGGCCGACATCAAGGGCATGAAGATGCGCATCGGCGGTTTCGCCGGCAAGGTGCTCACCACCATGGGCGGCGTGCCGCAGAACATCCCCGGTGGCGAGATCTACCAGGCGCTGGAAAAGGGCACCATCGACGCGACCGAGTGGGTCGGCCCCTACGACGATCAGAAGCTCGGCTTCAACAAGGTCGCCCCCAACTACTACTACCCCGGCTGGTGGGAAGGTGGTCCACAGCTCTCGCTGTATGTCAACAACAAGGCCTACGCCGCGCTGTCGCCCGAGAACAAGGCCATCGTGGAATGTGCTGCCGCCATTGCACACACCACCATGCAGGCCAAGTACGACGCGCTGAACCCGGGTGCGCTCAAGCAGTTGGTGGCCTCGGGCACCAAGGTGCTTGCTTTCCCCAAGGCCGTGATGGACGCCGCGTTCAAGAACTCCATGGAGCTCTACGCGGACAACAGCGCGAAGAACCCGAAGTGGAAAAAGATCTACACCGACTACGCGGCCTTCCGCAAAGACCAGAACCTCTGGTTCCGCTTCACCGAAGCCCAGTTCGACCGCTACATGCAAGCGGCCAAGCTGTAAATCGGTCTGGAGATCCGGCAAGAAGCCCCGCCCTGGCGGGGTTTTTTGCTCGGATAGCGCAGCGCCTCGTGCGACTCAACGTCTCCAACCCGCGTGCCCGAATGACCCCGGCGCCGCTTCTGTAGACTCTGCGACTCTTTTTGCGTTCACTCCCCCTGGGGACATGCCATGTCATTCCTTCTGAAAATCTCTCGCCTGATCGACGCCATGAGCGATCTGATCGGCAAGTTGGTCATGTGGTTTATCCTGGCCACCACCCTCATCAGTGCCGGCAACGCCATCGTGCGCAAGCTCTTCGACAGCAGCTCCAACGCCTTGCTGGAAATCCAGTGGTATCTGTTCGCCGCGGTGTTCATGCTGGGCAGCGGCTACGCCTTCTTGCGCAACGCACACGTGCGCATCGATTTCATCTCGTCCAAGTTCAGCCCGCGCGGTCGCAACTGGGTTGACGTGGTCGGCATCCTGATCTTCCTGTTCCCGCTGTGCTACATGATGGCCACGCTGGGCTGGCCACTGTTCGAACGCGCGTGGAACACGGGCGAGATGTCGTCCAACGCCGGCGGGCTCATCCGCTGGCCGGTGTACGGCCTGATTCCCTTGGGATTTTTCATCCTGTTTTTGCAGGGCGTGAGCGAGCTCATCAAGCGCATCGCATTCCTCACCGGCAACGGACCCGACGTGTTGGCCCAGGGCGGCCCCAGCGATGAAGAGCTGCTGGCCCAGCAGCTGCTCGAAGAAACCGAGAAGCGTCTCAAGGGAGCGCACTGATCATGATCGAATTCATCTCCGCCCAATTCGTCCCGCTGATGTTCGCGGGCCTGCTGGTCTTCCTGCTGTCCGGCTTCCCCGTCGCCTTTGCGCTCGCCGCCACCGGACTCTTCTTCGGCTTCATCGGCATGGAAGCCGGGCTGTTCCCCTCCAACCTGTTCCAGGCCTTGCCGCTGCGGGTGTTCGGCATCATGCAGAACGACACGCTGCTGGCCATTCCGTTCTTCACGCTCATGGGCATCATCCTGGAGCGAAGCCGCATGGCCGAAGACCTGTTGTCCACCGTGGCGCAGGTGTTCGGCCCGGTGCGTGGTGGTCTGGCCGTGGCGGTGATTCTGGTGGGCGCCTTGCTGGCGGCCACCACCGGTGTGGTCGCTGCCGCCGTGATCTCCATGGGCCTGATTTCGCTGCCCATCATGCTGCGCTATGGCTACAACCGCACCATTGCCACCGGCACCATCACTGCGTCGGGCACGCTGGCGCAGGCCATCCCGCCCTCGCTGGTGCTGATCGTGCTGGCCGACCAGCTGGGCCGTTCGGTGGGCGACATGTACGCCGGCGCGCTCATCCCCGGTCTGCTGCTGGTCGGTCTCTACCTCGTGTTCATCGCGGTGGTGGCCGTCGTCAAGCCCAAGTGGGTGCCGGCCCTGCCAGCCGAAGCACGCATCTACAACGAGCCCGATGGCAGCAGTGGCCACCGGTCCTTGCTGGTGTTGTTGGCGCTGTGCGCAGCTGCCAGCGTGGCCTGGTCGCAGGTGCACGAGTCCGTCATCAACCCGATGATCGGGCGCGTGATGAGCCCGGCGGGCGACGAGGTGGTCATCATGTCCATCACCATCGGTTCTCTGCTGGCCCTGACCCTGGCCCTGCTCAACCGCCTGTTCCGCCTGGGATTGTTGTCCCGGCTGGCCGAGCAGGTCACCTTTGTGCTGATCCCGCCTCTGGTGCTGATCTTCCTGGTGCTGGGCACGATTTTTCTGGGCATCGCCACGCCCACCGAGGGTGGCGCCATGGGCGCTCTGGGCGCGTTGATCATGGCCAGCGCGCGTCGCGCCTTGACGATCGACCTGCTCAAGCAGGCGTTGGAGAGCACCACCAAGCTCGCCATCTTCGTGCTGTTCATCCTGATCGGCTCCACCGTCTTCAGTTTCACCTTCAACGCGGCCGATGGCCACATCTGGGTGGAGCACCTGTTCGACAAGATGCCGGGCGGCCAGATGGGCTTCCTGCTGGTGGTGAACGTACTGGTGTTCGTGCTCGGCATGTTCATCGACTTCTTCGAGATCGCCTTCATCGTGATCCCGCTGCTGGCGCCGGTGGCCGACAAGTTGGGCATCGACCTGATCTGGTTCGGTGTGATCCTGGCCATGAATCTGCAGACCTCGTTCCTCACGCCACCGTTCGGCTTTGCGCTGTTTTACCTGCGCAGCGTGGCCGCGCGCAGCGACTACACCGACCATGTGACCAAGCAGCGCATTCCAGCTGTGACCACCGCGCAGATCTACAAGGGTTCGATCGCCTTCATCATCCTGCAGTTGATCATGGTGGTGGTGGTCATTGCCAACCCCACGCTGGTCACGGGCAGCCTCGGGGCCAAGGTGGTGGTGGACGATGCTGCTGTCAGTGACATGCTGCGCAACATGCCGGGCATGGAGGAGGAAGCGCAGCCGGAAGAAGCGCAGCCTGAGGCCGAAGGCACCGAGCCCGCTGCCGAGGGCGCGCCGGCCACGCCGCCCGGTCTGGAGCCACCACCGCCCGAGCCCGAGGTCGATCCGGGCAAGGCGCTCGAAGAATCGATGAAGAAAAAACCATGAGCCGCACCACAGGAGCTTGCTGAATGCGCATCGATGTGAAAGTGCTGGATCCGCGCATGGCGGATCAGCTGCCGGCGTATGCCACCGGTGGCAGCGCGGGGCTGGATTTGCGGGCCTGCCTGGACGCACCGTTGACGCTGGCGCCCAACGCCTGGCAACTGGTGCCCACGGGCCTGGCCATCCACCTGGCCGACCCCGGCTTTGCCGCCATGATCCTGCCGCGTTCGGGGCTGGGCCACAAACACGGCATCGTGCTGGGCAACCTGGTGGGTCTGATCGACAGCGACTACCAGGGCCAGCTCATGGTGAGCGCCTGGAACCGCAGTGGCGTGCCCTTCACCATCGAGCCCATGGAGCGCATTGCGCAAATGGTGATCGTGCCCGTGGTGCAGGCGCAGTTCAACGTGGTGACCGATTTCGAAGCCGCGAGCGAGCGCGGCGCGGGTGGCTACGGCTCGACCGGTCGCGGCTGACCTGATCGAGTTTCAGTGGAGCGTGTGGGGACCGGGTGGCGTGATGCCAGGGCCTTGCAACTCGTCGGGCTCGTCCACCTGCATGCGGAAAAAGCCGGTGCCCATCGAGCCCTTGCCCACCTCGGCCTCGGTCGCCTCGCGCACCGCGTGCACCTTCATCGAGATGCGCAGCGCAATGCCCGCCAGCGGGTGGTTGCCATCGAGCACCACGTGCTCGGGGTAGATGTCGCTCACGAAGTACAGCCGGTCGCGCGGCGCGGCCGGGTTGCAGCCCGGTGGCAGGCCTTCAAAGCCCATGCCTTCTTCGAGTTCGTCGGGAAACAGGTGACGCGGCTCCAGAAAGAGCAGCGTGTCGTCGTAGTCGCCGAAACCGTCCACCGGCTCCAGGTGCAGCTCGATCGTGTCGCCCACCGAGTGGTTGAGCAGAGCCTCTTCGATCTTGGCCAGCAGGTCGCTGCCGCCCACCAGAAACTCCACGGGCTCTTCGAGCACATCGAGGCTCTCGCCCAGCGTGTCCTTCAGGGTCCAGGTGAGCGCCACGACGCATTGTTGGGTGATTTTCATCCGACAATTGTCCCATGTTCAAACCTGAAACCTCTGGGCCGCAGGCCACGGCCGCCGTCACGCAAGTCCCTCTCGGTCTGCTGGGCGGCTTGTCACCAGCGCAGTTCATGCGCCGCCATTGGCAGAAAAAACCCCTGTTGATCCGGCAGGCCTTTCCTGGTTTCAAACCGATCCTGAGCCGCACGCAACTGTTTGATCTGGCCAGCCAGGAGGCGGTGGAGTCGCGCCTGATCGTGCGCAAGCCCCAGGGTTGGGCACTCAAGTCGGGACCGTTCAAACGCAGTGCGCTGCCGCCCCTCAAACAAGCCGGCTGGACCCTGCTGGTGCAGGGGGTCGACCAACACGTGGACGACGTGCACGAACTGCTGCAGCGCTTTCGTTTTGTGCCCGATGCACGCCTGGACGACCTGATGATCTCGTCGGCCAGCGAAGGCGGCGGCGTGGGCCCGCACTTCGACAGCTACGACGTGTTCCTGCTGCAGGCCAGTGGCCAGCGCCGCTGGCGCATCGGTCGCCAGAATGACTTGACGCTGCAGCCCGACGTTCCGCTGAAGATCCTGCAGAACTTTGAACCCGAAGAAGAGCACGTGCTGGAGGCTGGCGACATGCTGTATCTGCCGCCGCGCTGGGCGCACGACGGTGACGCGCTGGGCGAGGACTGCATGACGTATTCGATCGGCTTTCGCGCGCCGCAGCGCGGTGGGCTCGCAGGAGAGCTCTTGCAGCGCATGGCCGACGAACTCGATGACGAGACGCTCTACCGCGACCCGAACCAGCCAGCCACGGCCCATCCGGGCGCTATGCCGGAAGGTCTGGAAGCGTTCGCGGTGGATGCCTTGCAGCGCTTGCTGGCCGAGCGACAGTCGCTGGCCTGCGCGCTGGGTGAGGTGATGACCGAGCCCAAGCCGCGCATCTTTTTTGACGAGGCACAGGGCGACTGGGCAGCGGGTGCCGTGCGCCTGGACCGCCGCACCCGCATGATGTACGACCCGCGCCATGTGTTCATCAACGGCGAAAGTTTTCGCGCCGGCGGTGCCGATGCGCGGCTGATGCAGCGCCTGGCCGACGAGCGCGGCCTGGATGCGCGCCAGGTGCAACGCGCCAGCGAGGGCGCGCGGGCCTTGCTGCAGGACTGGTTCGAGGCTGGGTGGCTGCACTGCGTTTGAAGCCAGCCAGGGCTTGCTGATCACCCACCGAGGAGTTCGCCATGACAGAGACCGATCCCGCCACGGCTCCTTCAATGCCGGCCCTGCCTACAGGCCGCTTGCAAGGCCGCCAGGTGTTTGTGGACACCGTGCGCCTGGCGTTCGAGGTGGCTGCGCACGAGGGCTGGCACCACATCACCCTGAGCGATGCGGACTTTGCCGACTGGCCGCTGGGCGAGCGCGCGGTGGTCGATGCGCTCAACCGCTGGGCGCGCCGGGGGCGCACGCTCAAGATGCTGGCGCGCCACTACGACCAACTTCGCCTGCAGCACCCGCGTTTTGTGCAGTGGCGCGTGACCTGGGCACACCTGGTGGAGGCGCACGCCTGCGTGGGCGCTGCGGGCGCCGAGCTGCCGAGCGCGATCGGCTCGCCGGCGTGGACGCTGGAGCGGCTGGACCCGCTGCGCAACACCCTGGTGGCCAGCAGGGATGCCGAGCGGCGCGTGGCACTGCAGGAGCGTGTGAACGAGTGCTGGCTCCGAAGCACGCCGTCGTTTCCAGCCAGCCAGCTCGGGCTCTAGGCCAGGCATGAAAAAGGCCGCCCGCAGGCGGCCCTTGTTCAACGGGCGGACGACACTTACTTCAGGTCGTCGGCCAGCAGCTGCGTGATGCGACGCGCATTGGCCGAGCTGTCGGGCTGGCCTTGGGCTCCCAGCACCGAGACGGTGGTGGCGGTGTCGGCGCTGCGCACCACCACCTGGTAACGCTCGGTGGCCGCTTCTTTCTTCGAGCCGCCGAACAGCTTGCCGAAGAAACCGGGTTCCTTGGCGTCGACGACGGGCTCGACGTAACGAACGAAGTAAATGCCTTTGGTGCGGTCGCGGTCTTCCACCGTGAAGCCGGTGCGGTCCAGGGACAGGCCCACACGGCGCCATGCGCGGTCGAAGTTGTCCACGAACTGCACCACGGGGACGTTGTTCACCATGGCGACCTTGGCCGCGGCCTGCGCGGGTGCGGTCGCCGTCACGGCCTGGGCCTGGGCTTCGCTCACGCCGAGCTTGACCATCATGCGGCGCAGAAACTCGGTTTCAAGTTCGACATCGGCCGGTCGGGGTTGCCAGACGGTCTGGTCTTTTTCGGTGTTGGAGTAGACCTCGACCATGCCGCGGTGGCTGACGTAGATTTCGGTGCCGCCGTTGGCGGTGCGCTCCAGGCGGGTGCGAAAACGGTCGCGCTCGCCGGTGGAATACAGGCTCTCGAACACCTTGCCGATGGTCGAGCGGATGAAATCCTGCGGCAACTTGGCGCGGTTCTCGGCCCAGTCGGTTTCCATGATGCCCAGCGCTTCCTGGTCGATGTCGAGCAAAAATCCATTCTCTTGCCAGAAGTCGCGCACAGGGCTCCAGAGCTTGTCGGCCGGGCGGTTGACCACCAGCCAGCGCTGGTTGCCCGCGCGCTCGATGCGCACGTCACCCACGGTGGCCATGGCTGTCGTGGTGGCGGTGGCTTGCGCAGGCTGGGCGGCCTGGTAGCCGCTGGCCGTCACGGTGGTGCCGGGCACGTTGTAGCGCGAGTCGCGGCTGAGCTGGGTCAGGTCGGGCGGCACGTCCAGCGTGCTGCCGCGCTGCGCGCTCTTGTAGTCGATCTTGTCTTCCTGGAGCATGGAGCAGCCCGAGGCGACGAGGGCAGTGGCAGCCACCAGGCCCAGGCGGGACCACGCGGCAGCGCCGACCCAGGTCTTGAGGCGGGAGGTCTGATTCAGAGTGGGAGTGGGCATAGGGGAACTCGGTGGTAACCGGGAATGTGTGGGGTGGACAGAAGAGAAGGTTGGAGTCAGATCAGGCCGCTTTGTTGCAGCGCGCCTTCGACTTGTGGCACCAGATGGCGCGACATGGGGGTGAGTGGCAGGCGCATGGTCTCACGGCACAGACCCATGCGGGCCATGGCCCACTTCAGCGGAATCGGGTTGGCTTCGCAAAACAGCTGTTTGTGCACCGGCATCAGGCGGAACTGGATGTCCATGGCCCGTTTCACGTCGCCAGCGATCGCGGCCACGCAGAGCTCGTGCATCAGGCGCGGTGCGATGTTGGCGGTGACGCTCACATTGCCATGGCCGCCGCACAGCATGAGCGCCACGGCGGTTGGGTCGTCTCCCGAGTAGATGGCGAAACCCTTGGGGGCTTCGCGGATCAGCCACTGCGCGCGTTCGATGTTGCCGGTGGCTTCCTTGATGCCGACGATGCCGGGCACCTGGGCCAGGCGGATCACGGTCTCGTGGTGCATGTCGGCCACGCTGCGGCCGGGCACGTTGTAGAGCACGGTGGGCAGGTCGCCCACGGCTTCGGCAATCGCCTTGAAGTGCTGGTACTGGCCTTCTTGCGTGGGTTTGTTGTAGTAGGGCACGACCTGCAGCTGGCAGTCGGCGCCCACGCTCTGCGCGAAGCGCGCGAGCTCAATGGCTTCGCGGGTGGAGTTGGCGCCGCAGCCGGCCATGATGGGTACGCGTTTGGCGCCGTGCGTCTTGGCCTGTTCGACCGAGACGCGGATGATTTCGCAGTGCTCTTCAACCGTGACGGTGGGCGACTCGCCGGTGGTGCCGACCACGCCGATGCAGTCCGTGCCTTCGGTGATGTGCCAGTCGATGAGTTTGCGCAGGGTGGGGTAGTCCACGCTGCCGTCTTCATGCAGGGGGGTGGCCAGGGCCACGATGCTGCCGGTGATGGTGTTCATTGCTGCAGGCTCAAAGGGGGGCGCTTGTCTGGGCCGCCCCTGGGGGCGCGGCATCTGCGCGAATCGTGCATTCTACCCAGTGGCATCCAGCGGATACCGGGGCGGCGACTCGGGTGTTCCCGGGTGTTTTCGCACCGCCGCGATGCGCTGCACGAAGCGCTCCGGGCGGTCGCAGAAGCCGTCTTCATACGCCACCACATGCAGACCCTTGCAGGCGCGCAAAAGTTCACCGGGCTGCAGCAGGAAGTCGGGTCGCGACGGTTTGCCCACGCTCTCGTTGCCGATGGCAAAAGTCTCGTAGATGAGCACGCCGCCGGGCGCCACGCTGCGCGTGACCACGGGCAGCAAGGCGCGCCAGAGGTAGTTGGTCACCACCACCGCATCGAAGGTTTCGCCTGCAAAGGGCCAGGGGCCGTTTTCGATGTCGGCGAGCACGGCGCGGCCGAAGGGCTTCACCGATTCGATGGCCTCGGGGGAGCGATCAACACCGGTGACCTGGTGGCCGCGTTGCGCGAACCACCTCAGGTGTCGGCCATGGCCGCAAGCCACGTCCAGCACCGAACCGCCTGGGGGCACCAGGCGGGCCCAGCGCTGCACCCAGGCCGATGGCGCTTCGGTGCCGTGCATCAGAAGCAGCTCCAGAGCTGGTCGGCGAGGCTCACGAGAAAACCCGGCTGGTTGTAGAGCGCGAACGTACCCAGCAGGGCGGCGACCACGCCGGTCCACACCAGGGCGCGCTGCCAGAGGCGAGCCGCCGCACGGCCGCCCGAAGGCGGCTCAGCCCCCTTGGAGGGCAGCGACCCGCGCAGCGGCGGAGCGTGGGGGTCCAGATTCACGCGGCGGCTCCCACGCGCTGCGGCGCACGCTCGATCGGCGTTTCGCGCACCGGCAGGTTGATCAGGCCGGCGAACACGCCGAGTGCGATCGAGATGTACCAGACGATGTCGTAGCTGCCGGTGCGGTCGTACAGCACGCCGCCCAGCCACACACCCATGAAGCTGCCGATCTGGTGGCTGAAGAAGACAAAGCCGCCGAGCATGGACATGTGGGCCACGCCGAAGATCTGCGCCACCACCGCGTTGGTGGGCGGGATGGTGGAGAGCCACAGCAGGCCCATGACGCTGGCGAACACGTACACGCTCATGGGCGAGAGCGGCACGATCAGGAAGATGGCAATGACCACAGCGCGCGCGAAGTAGATGAACGACAGGATGTGCCGCTTGGCCATGCGCTGGCCGAGCGCCCCGGCCGCGTAGGTGCCGAACACGTTGAACAGCCCGATGAGCGCCAGTGCGTAGCTCGCGACCTGCGGCGACAGGCCGTTGTCCTTCAAATAACTCGGCATGTGCACGCCGATGAACACCACCTGGAAACCGCACACGAAATAGCCGGCCATGAGCAGCTGGAAGCTGCGGTAGCGGAAGGCTTCACGCAGCGCTTGCAGGATGGTTTGTTCGCGCGCCGGTGCAGTGCCACCGGCAAAGCCCGGTTCACGCAGCCCCCAGGCCAGCGGCACGATCAACAGCACCGCGGCGCTCAGGAACAGCAGCGCCTCTTGCCAGCCAAAGCTGCTGATCAGCCAGCCCTCCACCGGCACCATGAGGAACTGGCCAAACGAGCCGGCTGCTGCCGCCACGCCCATGGCCCAGGAGCGCCGATCGGCCGAGATCTGCCGCCCGATCACGCCGTAGATCACCGCGTAGGTGGTGCCGGCCTGCGCCGCGCCGATGAGCACGCCGGCGGTGAGCGCAAACGTCATGGGCGTGGTGGTCAGCGCCATGCCGGTCAGGCCCAGGCCGTAGAGGAGTGCACCGCCGATCAGCACACGAAACGCACCAAAGCGGTCGGCCGCCATGCCCGCGAAGATGCCGAACAGGCCCCAGGAGAGGTTTTGAATGGCCAGCGCAAAGGCGAAGTTCTCGCGCGTCCAGTCTTGTGCTTGGGTGATGGGCTGCAGCCACAGGCCGAAGCCGTGGCGGATGCCCATGGACAGGGTGACGATCATGGCGCCGCAGGCCAGGACCTGGAAGGTGGAGAGGGAAGCGCGGGCGGGTGGAGCGGAGGACATCCGGCGACTGTAGCGAAGAAGCCCTCGCTTCACCTGTCACCGCCGGAGCGCGCTCTTGATATCGGAAGCGACGATTGATGCCGGGCAGGCATGGAAGCCGACCGGGTAGGCAGTTATCTGTATCTTCATACAGTCTTTCCAGGCTTCGGTGCTTACAATCCGCCCCCATGGCAACCCAAACCCCCCCCGTGTATTCCGAAGGCTCGATCCGCGTCCTCAAGGGCCTGGAGCCGGTCAAGCAGCGGCCGGGCATGTACACCCGTACCGACAACCCGCTGCACATCATCCAGGAAGTGCTCGACAACGCGGCCGATGAGGCCCTGGCCGGGCACGGCAAAAAAATCAAGGTCACGCTGCACGCCGATGGCTCGGTGAGCGTGGAAGACGACGGCCGCGGCATTCCGTTCGGCCTGCACCCCGAAGAAAAAGCCCCCGTGGTCGAGCTGGTGTTCACCCGGCTGCACGCAGGCGGCAAGTTCGACAAGGGCAAGGGCGGCGCCTACAGCTTCTCGGGCGGCCTGCATGGCGTGGGTGTGAGCGTGACCAACGCGCTCTCGACACGGCTGGAGGTGACGAGCTACCGCGAAGGCCAGGTGGCCAAGCTGGCGTTTTCGGCCGGTGACGTGATCGAGGCGCTGGTCATCACGCCGAAGGGCGAAGGTGACCGCAAGCAGGGCACCACGGTGCGCGCCTGGCCCGACGCCAAGTACTTCGAGTCCGCCGTGTTGCCCATGGCCGAACTCACCCACCTGCTGCGCAGCAAGGCGGTGCTGATGCCGGGTGTGACGGTGACGCTGGTCAACGAGAAGACCAAGGACGTCCAGACCTGGCTTTACAAGGGCGGCCTGCGCGACTATTTGCAGCAAACGCTCAACGGCGACCCGGTGATCCCGCTGTTTGAAGGCGAGGGCTTTGCCGACAGCGGGCACGACAGCTTTGCCGAAGGTGAGGGCGCCGCCTGGTGCGTGGCCTTCACCGAAGACGGCCAGCCGGTGCGTGAGAGCTATGTGAACCTGATCCCCACCAGCGCGGGCGGCACGCACGAGAGCGGTTTGCGCGACGGCCTGTTCCAGGCGGTCAAAGGCTTCATTGAACTGCACGCGCTCTTGCCCAAGGGTGTGAAGCTGCTGCCCGAAGACGTGTTCGCGCGCGCTTCGTATGTGCTGAGTGCCAAGGTGCTCGACCCCCAATTCCAGGGCCAGATCAAGGAACGCCTGAACTCGCGCGACGCGGTGCGCCTGGTGGGGAGCTTCGTGCGGCCCGCGCTGGAGCTCTGGCTCAACCAGCATGTGGACTACGGCAAGAAGCTCGCTGAACTTGCCATCAAGGCGGCGCAGTTCCGCCAGAAGGCGGGGCAGAAGGTCGAAAAACGCAAGGGCTCGGGCGTGGCCGTGCTGCCCGGCAAGCTCACCGACTGCGAGAGCAAGGACCTGGCGCACAACGAGGTGTTTCTGGTCGAGGGCGATTCGGCCGGCGGCAGCGCCAAGATGGGTCGCGACAAGGAATGTCAGGCCGTGCTGCCGCTGCGCGGCAAGGTGCTCAACACCTGGGAGGTCGAGCGCGACCGGCTGTTTGCCAACAACGAGATCCACGACATTTCGGTGGCCATCGGCGTCGACCCGCACGGCCCCAACGACACCCCAGACATGAGCGGCCTGCGCTACGGAAAGGTCTGCATCCTGAGCGATGCCGACGTGGACGGTTCGCACATCCAGGTGCTGTTGCTCACGCTGTTCTTTCGCCACTTTCCCAAGCTCATCGAAGCCGGACACGTGTTCGTGGCGCGCCCCCCGCTGTTCCGGGTGGACGTGCCTGCGCGCGGCAAGAAGCCTGCGCTCAAGCAATACGCGCTGGACGACGGTGAGTTGCACGCCATCCTCGACAAGGCCGAGAAAGACGGCGTGGCGCGCGACAAGTGCCAGATCAGCCGCTTCA
>JBKBWW010000026.1:0-36103 GCA_046314475.1 Hydrogenophaga sp. | reverse complement strand
GCCGCAGCCGCGGCGGCGCTGGTGGTGGCTGGCACGGCTGCAGGCGCGGTGGTGCTGGCGCGCGACCCATGCCGCAGCAGCAAGGCCTGCGCAGCCGCGGGCGCGGGTTTCTCGATGAAACGCGCCACGCGGCGGCTGCCATCCGCGCGGGCATCACCTTGTTCGATGTAGCCATACGCCGTGCTCGGAAAACTGGGCACCACACCAAAGGTGACGATGGCTCCGGCTTCTGCTGCCGGCACGCCTTGGCGGATGGTGTGGGCGAATGCCTCGATGTCGGGGATGTGGTGGTCGGACGGGCAGAACAGCAGCAGCGGGTCGGCGTCGGACGGGCTGGTGGCCAGCAGGGCGGCCAGCGCCATGGCCGCGGCCGTGTTGCGCGCTGCCGGCTCCAGCAGCACCTGGCCGGCCGAGCCTTGCAACTCCACCGCATCGGCCACCAGGAAGCGGTGGTCTTCCGACGCCACGCACATGGGTGGGTTGCCGCACCAGGCCAGGCGCGCCAGCGTGAGTTGCAACAGGCTCTGGTTGTTCACCAGGGGCACGAACTGCTTGGGGAAACTTTGGCGGCTCAACGGCCACAGGCGGGTGCCGGAGCCACCGCAAAGAATGACAGGGGTGATGCTCATGTTCTGCTGTTCGGGATGGTGGACGGTGACGGGCTTGGCCTGTCGGATTTCTCGGGGCAGTGTAGCCTTTCGATGTGGTTTCACGTCACGCCGTTACCATGCAAGGCTGCATTCCAGAAGCAACAAGTCAGAGAGAGAAACCATGAAAATTCGCAAAGCTGTTTTTCCGGTGGGCGGCCTCGGCACCCGCTTTCTGCCCGCCACCAAAGCGATCCCCAAGGAAATGCTGCCGGTGGTCGACAAGCCGTTGATTCAATACGCGGTGGAGGAGGCTTACGCCGCCGGCATCCGCGAAATGATCTTCGTGACCGGGCGGCACAAACGTTCCATTGAAGACCACTTCGACACCGCCTACGAGCTGGAGATGGAACTCGAAGCGGCCGGCAAGTCGGCGTTGCTCAAGCTGGTGCACTCCATCAAACCCGACGACATGGACTGCGTTTACGTGCGCCAGCCTCGCGCACTTGGCCTGGGGCACGCGGTGCTCTGCGCCGAGCGCCTGGTGGGCGACGAGCCCTTTGCCGTGCTGCTGGCCGACGATTTGATGATGGGCGCGCGTCAAGCCGAGGGCGGCCCCACCGTGTTGCAGCAGATGGTGCAGGCCTTTGAGTCCAGTCCCGGCACCGTGCTGGCCGTGCAGGACGTCCCGCGTGCCGACACCCGGCGTTATGGCGTGGTTGATGTGCACGGCGTGAGCGCGGCGCTGGCCGAGGTGTTCGCGATGGTCGAGAAGCCCGCGCCCGATGTGGCGCCGTCCACCCTGGCGGTGGCTGGGCGCTACGTGCTCACGCCGGCGGTGTTCGAAAGCATTCGCCGCCAGCCGCGCGGTGCGGGTGGCGAGATCCAGCTCACCGACGGCATCGCCGCCCTGATCGGCATTGAGAAGGTGCAGGCCTTCCGCTACGACGGCACGCGCTACGACTGCGGCAGCAAGGAAGGTTTCCTGGAAGCCACGATCGATCTGGCGCTGGCCAATGCCGAGCTGGGCGCCTCGGTGCGTGCTCACCTCAAGCGGGTGATGGGCTGAGCCCTCGCGGAGACCGTTTCAACGCCCGAACAGAAATACCGCTGGCGTGTCCAGCGGCAGTTCGTTGGCGATGCCCGGCGTGCGTTTCCACTCACTCACCAGCGCGCTGCGGCTCACCTGCTGCGGCAGCGACATCGCGCAGCACACGGCCAGCCGGGTGTGGGGGTGCAGGGTTTGCAACACTGCTTGCAGCAGTGCGGTATTGCGGTAGGGCGTTTCGATCAGGATCTGTGTCTGACCGGTTTTGAGTGCCAGCGCTTCCAGATCGCGCAGGCGCTTGCCCCGCTCCGTCGCCTCTTGCGGCACATAGCCGACAAACGCGAAGCTCTGACCATTCAAACCACTGGCGGCCAGCGCCAGCATCAGCGAGACGGGTCCTGTGAGTGGAACCACCTTCAAGCCCAGGGCGTGTGCCGCGCGGACCACGGCGCTGCCCGGGTCGGCAATGGCCGGCATGCCGGCTTCACTCACCAGTCCCACGTTGTGCCCCTGCAGGGCGGGTGCGAGCAGTTCGCGCGCCTGCGCATCACCTTCGGCCTGCGGTGTGTGGTCGCCCTTCTTGTGCGCGGCGCGTGGCAGTTCGGTGATGTGCTGGACCTGCACGGGCGCTGCGATGCCCACGGCGGCCTCCACCCGTTTCAGGAACGCACGCGTGCTCTTGGCGTTCTCGGTGATCCAGTGCGTCAGGCCACTGGCGACCGCCAGCGTTTCGCGGGGCAGCCAGGTGTCTGCGGGCGCAGGCTCCAGCGCCATGCCGAAATCCAGTGGCGTGGGCACCAGGTAGAGCGTTCCCTTGGTGGCGGGAGCGCCGCTCACGGCACGTGCACGCCCGCAGCGCGGATCATGCGGCAAGCTCGGATCAGCGGCAGGCCCACCAGCGCCGTGGGATCGTCGTTGTCGATGCGCTCCAGCAGGGAGATGCCCAGGCCTTCGCTCTTGGCGCTGCCGGCGCAGTCGTACGGCTGCTCGGCGCGCAGGTAACGTTCGATCTCGGCGTCGCTGAGTTTGCGGAACACCACGCGCACCGAGGCAATGTCGCACTGCTCGAACCCCGTGGCCGCGCAGACCACCGCCAGCGCGGTCTGGAACACCACGGTTTCGCCGCGCAGCCGCTTGAGCTGGACCACCGCACGCTCATGCGTCCCCGGTTTGCCCAGCGGTTCGCCTCGCAAGTCCGCCACCTGATCGCTGCCGATCACCACCGCCTGGGGATGGCGCGACGCCACGTCGCGCGCCTTGGCCAGGGCCAGCCGCACAGCCAGATCTGCGGGGTTTTCGCCGGACCGCGGGGTTTCGTCCACGTTGGGCGCCACGGCCTCAAACGGCAGCCTCAGCCGGGACAGCAGTTCGTGCCGGTAGCGGGAGGTGGAGCCCAGGATGAGTGGGCGCGAGGTGGGCGGGGGTGGGCTGGGGCGATCGGGCGTCATCCCGCTATTCTGCGTGCATTCTTTTAAACTGCTTGATATGAAACCCACACCCAAGACCAGCTGGAACCCCGACAGGCTGGACATGCGCGCCTTTGCCCAGGCCGGTGCCGATTTGCGAGCCGACGATCCCATGACCCGTTTCGAGCGGCTGGTGGCCGAGGCCCACGCCGACGATGGCCAGCCCGTTCTGGGTTCGGTGACGTGGCAAGCCCACGGTGAAATGCGCGCCGGTTCCTCCGGCGGTGCACCGGCCGTCTGGCTGCACCTGCAAGCCGAGGCCTCGGTCCCGCTGACGTGCCAGCGCTGTCTTGGTCCGGTCACCATGCCGCTGAAGGTCGACAGGTGGTTCCGCTTCGTGAACGACGAGGCCACGGCAGCAGCGGAAGACGACGACTGTGAAGAAGACCTGCTGGCGCTGGAGCCCCGTCCCCGGCTTCACGACGTGCTGGAGGACGAGCTGCTGATGGAGTTGCCGCTGGTCCCCCTGCACGAAATTTGCCCGGTGCCAGTGGTCATGCAGGCGTCCGATCCCATGGTGGGCTTGGACGACGGTGAGCCCGAGCGCAGGAACCCGTTTGCCGGGCTGGCCAAGCTCAAAAAGTAGGCCGTCTGCCCACCCCTCATCGGGATTTTGGGCCGAACTGGCGCTTCGGGCTATAATGCTTGGCTTTGCGCAGGCATCCAAAGGCACACAGACGTGCATGGTTTCAGGCGCACCCGTTTGTCCTTACCGATTTCAGGAGCCCACCATGGCTGTTCAGCAAAACAAAAAGTCCCCTTCCAAGCGCGGCATGCACCGTTCGCACAACGCCTTGAACGTGCCTGGTATCGCCGTGGAACCCACCACCGGCGAAATCCACCTGCGCCACCACATCAGCCCCAACGGTTTCTACCGTGGTCGTCAGGTGCTGAAGAACAAATCCGAAGCCTGACGTGAGGGTTCGCCATTGGCCTCGCTGCGCCATGCGCTCGGGGTCAGGCGGATTCGACAGGCCGAGGCCCGCATGTTCCATGCGGGCTTTTTTCATGGATGGGGCACCTGCCGTGTCCGCCACAGGAAGTTGAGATGATCACCATTGCCGTGGATTGCATGGGTGGAGATGTCGGTCCGGGTGTGACGATGCCCGCTTGCCTGGCCTTTCTCGCCAGTCACCCGCAAGCCCAGCTCTTGCTGGTGGGCAAACCCGAGGTGTTTCGGGCTTGGCCTCAGCTGCTCAACAACGTGCGCTGCACCGTTGTGCTGGCGACCGAGGTGGTCGGTATGGACGACTCGGTGGAAATCGCCCTGCGCCGCAAAAAGGACTCGTCCATGCGCGTGTCCATCAACCAGGTCAAGGCCGGCTCGGCCCAGGCGGCCGTGTCTGCCGGCAACACCGGCGCCCTCATGGCCATTGCCCGCTACGTTCTCAAGACCATGGATGGCATCGACCGCCCTGCCATCGCCACGCAGATGCCCAATGCCCGCGGCGGTGCCACCACGGTGCTGGATTTGGGTGCCAATGTCGATTGTTCCGCCGAACACCTGCTGCAGTTTGCGGTGATGGGTTCGGCCCTGGTGGCCGCAGCCACAGGGCGGCCAGAACCCAGCGTCGGCTTGTTGAACGTGGGTGAAGAGGTCATCAAAGGCAGCGAAGTGATCAAAAAGGCGGGTGTTCTGCTGCGAAATGCCGCCAACACCGGTGATCTCAACTTCTTTGGCAACGTCGAGGGGGACGACATTTTCAAGGGCACGACAGACATCGTCGTGTGCGATGGGTTTGTCGGCAATGTGGCGTTGAAGGCCAGCGAAGGCCTTGCTTCGATGATCAGCGGCTTTCTTCGGCAGGAGTTTTCCAGCAGCATCTTCCGAAAAATGGCGGCCATCGTTGCCTATCCGGTTCTAAAGTCGTTCAAAAATCGCGTGGATCACCGTCGATACAACGGGGCAGCGTTGTTGGGTTTGCAAGGCTTGGTCTTCAAGAGCCACGGTTCTGCGGATGCGTTTGCGTTCGAGCAGGCTTTGGGGCGGGCTTATGATGCGGCCCACAACCGGTTGCTGGACAACGTGCGTGAACGCATTGCACATGCGCAGCAGCTGATGTCGCCCGAGTCGCTGCCCAGCGAACTCAAGAGCATCCCGACTCTTTGACCCATCCCACCTGCATGACCCGTTTTGCCCGCATCACCGGCACTGGCAGTTGCCTGCCGCCGAACCGCCTGACCAACGCCGACATGGTGGACATGCTGGCCCGGCGTGGGGTCGAAACCAGCGACGACTGGATCGTGGAGCGCACCGGTATCCGTGCGCGCCACTTCGCAGCGGACGGCGTGTTCGCCAGTGACCTGGCCGCGGTGGCCTGCCGCGAAGCCATGGCAGCTGCGGGTGTGCTGCCGGCCGACATCGACTTGATCATCGTCGCCACTTCAACGCCCGACATGGTCTTTCCTTCAACCGCCGCGTTGTTGCAGCACAAGCTCGGCATTGCCGGCTGCCCGGTTTTCGATGTACAGGCGGTCTGCAGCGGGTTTATTTATGCGCTCACCGTGGCCGATTCCTTGATCCAGTCGGGTACCGCGCACAAGGCGCTGGTGGTCGGTTCTGAAGTGTTCAGCCGCATCCTCGATTTCAACGACCGCACCACCTGCGTGTTGTTTGGTGATGGTGCCGGGGCCGTGGTGCTGGAGGCGTCCGACAAGCCCGGCATTCTCGCCACCGACATTCACGCCGATGGCAAACACTCGGGTATTCTTTGCGTGCCCGGGCACGTGTCGGGTGGTTCGATCCTGGGCGACCCGCTGCTCAAGATGGATGGTCAGGCGGTGTTCAAGCTGGCGGTGGGCGTGCTCGAAGACACCGCGCGGGCCGTGCTCGCCAAGGCGGGCAAAACGGCCGAGGACGTGGACTGGCTCATTCCTCATCAAGCCAACATCCGCATCATGCAAAGCACGGCGCGCAAGCTCAAGCTGCCCATGGACAAGGTCGTGGTCACCGTTGACCAGCATGGCAACACATCGGCCGCGTCGATCCCGTTGGCGCTCGATCACGCAGTGCGCCAGGGGCAGGTGAAAAGGGGCGACACCCTCATGCTCGAAGGCGTGGGCGGTGGCTTCACCTGGGGTGCTGTGTTGCTGGATTTTTGAGCAGCGCCGCCCGGGGCTTCTTCCGCACATGACCATTTGAAAATCACATGAAGAATTTTGCGTTTGTATTTCCAGGCCAGGGCTCCCAGGCGGTGGGCATGCTGGATGCCTGGGGCGATCATCCCGAGGTGTTGGGTACCCTGGCCGAAGCCTCGGACGCGCTGGGCGAGAACGTGGGTCAACTGATCCATGACGGTCCGAAAGACCTGCTGTCTCTCACGACCAATACGCAGCCGGTGATGCTGGTGGCGGGTGTGGCCGCGTGGCGCGTCTGGCGTGCCGAGGGCGGCGCCATGCCGTCCGTGCTTGCCGGTCACTCGCTGGGCGAATATGCGGCGCTGGTGGCGTCTGGCGTGTTGACGCTGGCGCAGGCCGCACCGCTCGTGCGTTTTCGCGCGGCCGCCATGCAGGAGGCTGTGCCCGTGGGTACTGGCGCCATGGCGGCGATCCTCGGCATGGACGCGCAGCGCGTGATCGCTGGTTGCGCCGAGGCGCAAGCCACGTTCGGCGCGGGCTGCGTGGAGGTGGTCGAGGCGGTGAATTTCAACGACCCGGCGCAGACCGTGATCGCAGGCAGCAAAGCGGCGGTCGACAAAGCCTGCGAGGTGCTCAAGGCCAATGGTGCCAAGCGTGCGGTGCCATTGCCGGTGTCTGCGCCTTTCCATTCCAGCCTCATGAAGCCGGCCGCCGAGCGATTGAAAGAAAAGCTGGCGGGCACGGTGTTCTCCCTGGCGCAGATCCCCGTGGTCAACAACATCGACGTGGCCGTTGAAACCGACGCTGACCGTATCCGCGATGCGCTGTACCGTCAGGCGTTTGGTCCGGTGCGCTGGGTGGAATGCGTTCAGGCCATCAAGGCGCACGGGGTTGACACGATCGTCGAGTGCGGTCCGGGCAAGGTGCTGGCCGGCATGGTCAAGCGCATCAACCCCGAACTCACGGGCGTTGCCCTGTACGACCCGGCCAGTTTGGCCGACGTCAAAACTTCGTTGGCCTGAGGTCAGGAGGACACCATGTCAGAAATGAAATTTGCGGGCCAGGTGGCTCTGGTCACCGGGGCCTCGCGCGGCATTGGCGCTGCTATCGCACACGAGCTGGTGGCACGCGGCCTGATCGTGATCGGCACCGCCACCAGCGACGAAGGCGCGGCCAAGATCACCACCAACCTGACCGGTGTGGCTGGCGCGGTGGCGGGTTGCCGTGGTGCCAAGCTGGACGTGAACGATGCCACTTCTGCCGAAGCGCTGATCGATGACATCGTCAAGGTCCATGGCGGACTGCAGGTGTTGGTGAACAACGCAGGCATCACCCGCGACATGCTGGCCATGCGACTGAAGGACGACGACTGGGACGCCGTGCTCGACACCAACTTGAAGGCTGTGTTCCGCATGAGCCGCGCGGTGATTCGCCCGATGATGAAGCAGCGCTACGGACGCATCATCAGCATCACCAGCGTGGTGGGTGCCTCGGGCAACGCGGGCCAGGCCAACTACGCAGCGGCCAAAGCCGGTGTGGCGGGCATGACGCGCGCCCTGGCGCGTGAACTCGGCAGTCGCAACATCACAGTGAACTGCGTGGCCCCCGGCTTCATCGAAACCGACATGACGGCTGCATTGCCTGAAGAGCAGCAGAAGGCCTTGCTGGGGCAGATCCCGCTGGGGCACTTGGGCAAACCAGCCGACATTGCGCATGCGGTGGCCTACCTGGCTGGTCCACAAGCGTCTTACGTGACGGGCCAGGAGCTGCATGTCAACGGTGGCATGTTCATGTCTTGACGGCGCAACCCGCGTTCAATTGTGTTCAATCGCCGCGCCAGCCGCCCGGCGGGCCATCTGGGGAGACCTCCCTAGCCCGGCTAAAATGGCGGCCTTGCATTTCAACCACCCTCAGAGGGACTTATGAGCGATATCGAAGCACGTGTTAAGAAAATCATTGCCGAACAACTCGGCGTGGAAGAGGGCCAAGTCACCAACGAAAAAGCTTTCGTGGCCGACCTCGGCGCCGATTCCCTGGACACGGTCGAATTGGTGATGGCTCTCGAGGACGAGTTCGGTATTGAAATCCCCGACGAAGACGCCGAGAAAATCACGACGGTGCAAAACGCCATCGATTACGCAATGGCCCACCAGAAGGCCTGATTGTTTATTTGCATGCGTTCGACCGCTGCCTGCCCCGGACGTTCGTTGAACCCGGGGCATCAGGCGCGCGGGCAAGAACGCGGGGGAACTGAATGAGCCGTCGTCGCGTAGTCGTGACCGGCCTGGGCTGTATCAGCCCCGTGGGAAACACGGTGGATGATGCCTGGGCCAACCTGCTGGCCGGACGCTCCGGCATTGACCTCATCACCCGGTTTGACGCTTCCAACTTTGCCTGCAAGATCGCGGGCGAGGTCAAAGGCTTCGACATCGAGTTGTACATGAGTGCCAAGGAAGCGCGCACCATGGACAGCTTCATCCACTTCGGCGTTGCTGCGGCCCACCAGGCCGTGATCGACTCCGGTTTGCCTCTGGGCGATGCCTTGGACGAAGAGACGGCTGTCCGTATCGGCTGCATCATCGGCTCCGGTATCGGCGGGCTCCCGTTGATTGAAAACATGCACGCCGAGCTGGTGAGCCGAGGGCCACGCCGTATTTCGCCGTTTTTTGTCCCGGCTTCGATCATCAACATGATCGCGGGTCACGTGTCCATGCGGTACGGTTTCAAGGGCCCCAATCTCGCCGTGGTCACGGCGTGCACCACCGGACTGCATTGCATCGGCGAAGCCGCTCGAAAGATCGAGTACGGCGATGCCGACGTGATTGTTGCGGGCGGTTCGGAAGCCACGGTGTCGCCTTTGGGTGTGGGCGGCTTTGCTGCCATGCGTGCGCTGTCCACACGCAACGACGATCCCGCCACGGCCTCACGTCCCTGGGACAAGGACCGCGACGGCTTTGTTTTGGGTGAAGGTGCGGGCGTGATGGTGCTCGAAGAGTATGAGTTCGCCAAGGCGCGCGGCGCGCGCATCTATGCGGAGGTCTCGGGCTATGGTTTGAGTGCCGACGCCGGCCACATGACGGCGCCCAGCATGGATGGCCCTCGTCGCGCCATGGTCAGTGCTTTGCGCAACGCGGGCTTGAATGCCGACCAGGTGGATTACCTCAACGCCCATGGCACCTCCACGCCGCTGGGCGATTTGAACGAAACGAACGCCATCAAGGCGGCCCTGGGTGACCACGCTGGCAAGGTGGTGGTGAACTCCACCAAGTCCATGACCGGGCACTTGCTGGGTGGCGCGGGTGGCATTGAAAGCGTGTTCACCGTGCTGGCTCTGCACCACCAGAAGAGCCCCCCGACCATCAATATCTTCAACCAGGATCCCGAGTGCGATCTGGACTACTGCGCCAACACGGCACGGGACATGAAGATCGATGTTGCGCTCAAGAACAACTTCGGCTTTGGTGGCACCAACGGCTCGCTGGTCTTCAAGCGCGTTTGAACCCACCGATCGCCCTTATCTCACGACTTCTCCGTGTACAACGCCCCATCCGTGGTCTACCCGGTGGGGCGTTGTGCGTTTCATGCCCGGCTGTTGGTGTTGCTCGGCGGAGTGGGCGTTGGAGTGGGCGTGTTTTTTCTTTTCGAATCGAACTTTCAGTCTTCAGGTTTGTGGGGCTGGCTGGCGTGCAGTGCAGGCATCCTCACGTGGCTGGTCTGGATGGCATGGGCTTTTCTGAGCTGGATTCGTTCACCCGAGGGCTCCCTGCATTGGCGCCCGAATCGGGGGCAGGAAATGGACGGCGCGAGCGCCTGGTGGTGGACCGATCAGCCCGCCTCGGAGCCGCTGGTCTTGAGCAAAATGGAACGTGTGCTCGATCTTCAGGACCGCGTCTTGCTGCGCGTCTGTGGGGCGGGCATCGGGCAGCGGTGGGTCTGGGTAGAACGAAGCGCCTTCCCCGCGCGTTGGAGCGACCTTCGCCGAGCCCTCGTGTCGAGCCGCGCCTGAAGTCGCCGGGTCGTGCGCCGGCCATCATGCTGTCGGGCCATGCCCCACGTGTGCCTTTGCCTTTCAACCCTTGGGTTATATTTCCGCGCGCATGACTCCCGAAGACCACACCGCCCCCCCGCCTCCCGACAGCGACATCATGTTGGTGCAGCGCACACTGGGCGGCGAGCAGCGCGCGTTTGAGTTGCTCGTCATCAAATATCAGCGACGCGTCGAGCGGCTCATCGGTCGCATGGTGCGCGACTCCGATCTGGTTCAGGACATTGCGCAGGAAACCTTCATCCGCGCCTATCGGGCGCTGGCGCAGTTCCGGGGCGACGCCCAGTTCTATACCTGGCTGTACCGGATTGCGGTGAACACCGCGAAAAAGCAGCTGATGGAACTCAAGCGCGACCCCCTGGTTTTTCAGTCGCAGATGAAATCGTCGGACGACGATGAAACTTCCTCGTCCGAACGCGAACTAAATTTCAACGCTGCCGACACCGAGACGCCCGAGGCGGTGCTGGCCAGCAAGGAAATTGCCCAGGCGGTCAACGCAGCCATGGACGCGCTGCCCGAAGAGTTGCGAATGGCGATCACCTTGCGTGAAATCGAGGGCATGAGTTACGAGGAAATTGCGCAGGCGCTGGAGTGTCCGATTGGAACCGTTCGATCGCGGATCTTTCGAGCCCGCGAGGCGATTTCCGGACGCATCAAGCCGATGCTGGAACGCCAAACAGGCAAACGCTGGTGACGGAATTGCGCGGTCGTTTGCTGCCAGCAGCGCCGATTGCATTGCACACGGGGAAATGAATCATGAATGCCGAACAACATCACAGCCCCTTGCCGGGTGAAAACGCAGCCGCCGCCATGAGCGTATTGGGTACCGCCCCTGCGCTGTCCGCGATGGCCGATAGTGAGATAGGCGCGGCCGAGCTTGACGCCCTGCTGAGCTCCCTGGACGCCGATGCGTTGCCGAACTGGCATGCGTACCAGGTGATCGGGGACGTGCTGCGTGGACACGCGGAACCGATCAGCACCCAACCGGCCAGCGACTTCCTGGCGGCTGTCCGTATCGGCATGGCAACCAGCGACACCGAACGCGGTGTCGCGCCGCGTTTGCCCGTGCAAGCCGCTGTTCCCGCATCGGGCCATGCTCGCGGGGAGGCCGCCAATGACGCGGTGTTTCGTTGGAAGCTGGTGGCGGGCTTTGCCTCGCTGGCGGCCGTGATGGCGGTGAGCTGGAGCGTGGTCGCCGGATCGGGATCGAATGTTGCTGGTGCCCAGCTGGCGTCGAACGCGCCCGCAGTGTCAGCGCCAGCCGCTGTGGTGTCGACGGTGGCTGCTCCTCCGGTCAATGCCCCCGTCGCGGTCAACACCGGTCAGGGTGTCGTGATCCGCGACGCGCAACTCGAAGCCCTGCTGGCCGAACACCGCCAGCACGGCGGCATGTCCGCTTTGCAGATGCCTTCCGGCTTCATTCGCAACGCGACCTACGACGCCGCGGGACGTTGAGCTGCCATGACGTCCAACCTGTTTGACGCGAGACCTGCCATGCCTGTTTTTGCTGTGACCTTGTCACGCCGGCACCATGCACGCCTGAAATTGAGGCACTGGCGCCCGGTGGGTGCCATGGCGTTGCTGACAGCCGGCTTGCTGTTGGGCGGTGCCTCGCAAGCCCAGGTCGGATCGAACCCCCAGACCAGCACGCGGACTGTCAATGAATGGCTCACCCGCATGCACGAGGCGTCGCGTCAACGCGCCTATACCGGCACGCTGGTGGTGTCGGCGGGGGCCTCCATGTCGGCGTCGAAGATCTGGCATGTGTGCGACGGGAGCCAGCAGATGGAGCGCGTCGACACGCTCACAGGCCCACCACGCACGACCATCCGTCGCAACAACGATGTGATCACATTCGAGCCGGAAACGAAGACGGCGTTTGTCGAAAAGCGCGAGTCACTGGGCATGTTCCCCGAACTCTTGCGCACGCCGAGCAACCTGATTCCCCAGTTTTATTCGGCGCGCGAGACCGGCGTGCAGCGCGTGGCAGGGCACTTGGCCGACATGGTCGAGATCCTGCCCAAGGACGAACTGCGGTTTGGGTATCGCATCTGGTCCGAACGGCAAACCGGTTTGGTGGTGAAGTTGCAGACGCTGGGCGAGCAGGGTGCTGTTCTGGAGCAGATGTCGTTCTCCGAATTGCAGCTCGACGCCGCGGTCAGCATGGACAAGCTGCAGAAGCTGATGAAGGACACCCGTGGCTATGAGGTGCACAAGCCGGTGCTCCGGAAGACCACGGCCGAAGCCGAAGGCTGGCGGTTGAAGGAAGCGGTGCCCGGGTTCACGGCCATGAGTTGTCACACCCGCGATGCCGGTGCGGCCCAGACGCCCGGTACGGCGCCGATGCAGTGGGTGTTTTCCGATGGCCTGGCTTCCGTGTCCCTGTTTGTGGAGCCTTTCGATGCGCAGCGCCATGGCCAGGAGAAATCGGCCTCAGTCGGTGCGACACACTCGGTGAGCAAGCGGGTGGGTGACCACTGGCTCACCGTGTTGGGTGAGGTTCCCCCGCCGACGCTGCGCCGTTTTGCCCTTGCGCTGGAACGGACGCGCTGAACCTGCCAGACTTGTTTTTCCTCTGCCGAACCGCACCTGCGCAGCGTTCGGAGAGAAGCCGTGCCGCACACGGCCCGGTTGTGCCATTTGCGTTTGTGTAAAGGATCACCATGACGCACCTGAAACGTGTTCAAAAACCCCTGCTGGCCATGACCGTATCTGCCGCTCTGGCGGCCATCGGGACGGCCGCTCTGATCCTGCACGCGCCGCTGTCGGCTCAAACGGCGGTGGTGCCGGTGGTGCCGCCAGCCGCGAGTGTGCGAGGACTGCCGGACTTCACCGATCTGGTCGATTTGGTGGGACCTTCCGTGGTCAACATCCGGACGCTGGAGCGCGCCGTGGCTGCGCGCCCCGGCGCGGGTGGTGCGCCCGACGAGCAGATGCTGGAATTCTTCAAGCGCTTCGGCATCCCGGTGCCGCCGGGCATGACCCCACGCACGCCGCGCCAGGAACGAAACCCTTCTGAAGAAGCGCAGCCGCGCGGCGTGGGCTCTGGATTCATTCTGAGCGCCGATGGTCTGATCATGACCAACGCGCATGTGGTGGAGGGGGCCGACGAATTGCTGGTGACCTTGCCCGACAACCGAGAGTTCAAGGCCAAGGTGGTTGGTGCCGACAAACGCACCGACGTCGCGGTTGTGAAGATCGAGGCCACGGGCCTCTCGCCGGTGAAGATCGGCGACGTGAACCGCCTTCGGGTGGGTGAGTGGGTGATGGCCATCGGGTCACCGTTCGGACTCGAGAACACCGTGACCGCAGGCATCGTGAGCGCCAAGCAGCGCGACACCGGCGATTTCCTGCCCTTCATTCAGACCGATGTGGCCATCAACCCCGGCAATTCGGGAGGTCCGCTGATCAACATGCGGGGCGAGGTGATCGGCATCAATAGCCAGATCTATTCCCGCTCCGGTGGTTTCCAGGGCATCTCGTTCGCCATTCCGATCGACGAGGCGGTGCGTGTGTCCGATCAGCTCCGGACCACTGGGCGTGTGACGCGCGGGCGTATCGGCGTGCAGATCGATCAGGTGAGCAAGGATGTGGCGGATTCGCTGGGGCTGGGCGCCGCCAAAGGCGCCCTGGTGCGCGGCGTGGAGCCCGAGTCTCCTGCTGCCAAGGCAGGCGTCGAGCCTGGCGACATCATCTTGAAGTTCGACGGCAAGACCATTGAAAAGTCGGTGGACCTGCCGCGCTTTGTGGGTAACACCAAGCCCGGCAACAAGAGCTCCATGACCGTGTTGCGTCGTGGTGCTCAGCGGGAGTTGACCATCATGGTGGCAGAACTGGAGCCTGAAAAACCCGAGGTGAAGGCCACCGCGCCCGAGCCGGCCAAGCCGCAGGCAAGTGGCGCGGTGCAGTCGCTGGGCCTGGGGCTTGCCGAGTTGACCGCTGCTGAGAAGAAGGAACTCAACCTCAAGGGCGGTGTGCGCATCGCATCGGCCGAGGGGCCTGCGGCACGCGCCGGTTTGCGCGAGGGTGACGTCATCGTGGCCATTGCCAACACGGATACCGCGAGCCTAAAGGACATGGAGACCGCGCTGGGCAAGATCGACAAGTCGAAACCGGTGAACGTCTTGTTCCGCCGCGGCGAGTGGGCTCAGTACACCGTGATCCGACCGCAGCGTTGACGCTGCCTTGCACCGACCGCCGGTCGGAGTGTCCAAAGACCCCCAGAACCCTCATGGTCTGGGGGTTTTTTGTGGGGGTGGCCGATTCGCCACAGTGCATCGATCCCGCAGGGCGGGTGTTGGACTCGAGATTTGTTAGTGGAGACTCACTATCAATGGTCTTGTGTTGACCGATTTCGCTAAAATGGACCTGTTTTTGAAGAAATTCCTGCATCGAGATGCTGCATTGACCCACGATGTGGGAGCAGCCTCGGAAGTCCCCAGGTCGTCCACAGTTGGCCCACAAGTTTTCCCGTCATCTTGTGGATATGCTGTGCATAAAGTTCACGTTGCTGCGTCGCAACAAGGGGCTGTCGGTGGTTCGGTGGTGTGCATTCCGGGCTTTTTGCCTACAATGAAACCCCAACTATCGCAGTTGCCATTGATTGTTGGTTACGGGCGCGTCAGCAGCTGACGCGCCCTTTTTTATGGCCGCTCGTTCCTGCTCGGAGCGGTGGTTTTCCCCAGTGTTTGAGCCGTTCTCCTGATGAATCACATCCGCAATTTTTCGATCATCGCGCACATCGACCATGGCAAGTCCACGCTCGCCGATCGCATCATTTCTCTCTGTGGCGGCTTGTCCGATCGTGAGATGAGCGAGCAGGTGCTCGACTCGATGGACATCGAGAAAGAGCGTGGCATCACCATCAAGGCGCAGACCGCCGCGCTCAAGTACAAGGCGCGTGATGGGCAGGTCTACAACCTCAATCTGATCGACACACCCGGCCACGTGGACTTCTCCTACGAGGTCTCACGCTCGCTGTCGGCTTGCGAAGGCGCGCTGCTGGTGGTGGACGCCAGCCAGGGTGTTGAAGCCCAGACCGTCGCCAACTGCTACACCGCACTTGAACTGGGTGTGGAGGTGGTGCCGGTGCTCAACAAGATGGACCTGCCCAATGCCGACCCCGAGAATGCGAAGAGCGAGATCGAGGATGTGATCGGCATCGATGCGACCGACGCCATTCCCTGTTCGGCCAAGACCGGCATGGGTGTGGAAGACATCCTGGAAGCGGTGGTGGCGCGCATCCCGCACCCCAAGGGCAACCCCGACGCACCGCTGCGCGCCATGATCGTGGACAGCTGGTACGACGCCTATGTGGGTGTGGTGATGCTGGTGCGCGTGGTCGACGGCCACCTGCTCAAAAACGAGCGCTTCAAGATGATGGCGACCAACACCGTCTACAACGCCGACAGCATGGGCGTGTTCACGCCGGGCAACGAGCCGCGCGAATCGCTGCAGGCCGGCGAGGTGGGCTACATCATCGCGGGCATCAAGGAACTGCAGGCCGCCAAGGTGGGTGACACCATCACGCTGGAGAAGAAGTTGCCGAACAACGCCGGACCTGCTACCGAGGCCTTGCCCGGTTTCAAGGAAGTGCAGCCCCAGGTGTTCGCCGGTCTGTACCCGACCGAAGCCAACCAGTACGACTCGCTGCGCGATGCGCTGGAGAAACTCAAACTCAACGACGCCTCGCTGCAGTACGAGCCCGAGGTGTCGCAGGCACTGGGTTTTGGTTTCCGCTGCGGCTTCCTCGGCTTGCTGCACATGGAGATCGTGCAGGAGCGGCTGGAGCGCGAGTTCGACCAGGACCTGATCACCACCGCCCCGAGCGTGGTGTACCAGGTGATGAAGCCCGATGGCGAAGTGATGATGGTGGAAAACCCATCCAAGATGCCCGATCAGGGCCGACTGGAAGAAATTCGCGAGCCCATCGTCACTGTGCACCTCTACATGCCGCAGGAGTACGTGGGCGCTGTCATGACGCTGGCCAACCAGAAGCGCGGCATGCAGCTCAACATGGCGTACCACGGCAAGCAGGTCATGCTGACCTATGACATGCCGCTGGGTGAGATCGTGCTGGACTTCTTCGACAAGCTCAAATCGGTGAGCCGGGGCTACGCGTCCATGGATTACGAGTTCAAGGAGTACCGGGCGGCCGACGTGGTCAAGGTCGACATCTTGCTCAATGGCGAGAAAGTCGATGCGCTGTCCATCATCGTGCACCGCTCGCAGTCGCAGTACCGTGGGCGCGCGGTGGTGGCCAAGATGCGTGAAATCATCAGCCGGCAGATGTTCGACGTGGCGATCCAGGCGGCCATCGGCGGCAACGTCATCGCGCGCGAGACGATCAAGGCGCTGCGCAAGAACGTGCTGGCAAAATGCTACGGCGGTGACATCTCCCGCAAACGCAAACTCCTCGAAAAACAGAAAGCAGGCAAGAAGCGCATGAAACAGATCGGCTCGGTGGAGGTTCCCCAGGAGGCGTTTCTCGCCATTTTGCAGGTGCAGGACTGATGCAGGCGCTCATGGGAACGGTCACCGCGGTGATCTTGACAGCCTTCGTGGCCTACGCGGGCGCCTGGTACACCGGCGCGGTGGAGGGCAATTTCGCCTTGCTTCTGATGCTGGCCACGGGTGTCACGGGCCTGTACTGGTTGGCCGAAAAGTTTGTGTTCCTGCCGCAGCGTCGGCGCGCAGCTGATCAGTTGCTGGTGGAACACAACACCCGCAAGGAAGCCCTGATCAAGCAGGGGTTCAGCCAGGTTGAAGGTGATGTGGAGCCAGCGCGGCAAAAGCTGCTGGCCCAACCCTGGTGGCTGGACTGGACGGCGGGTCTGTTCCCCGTGATCCTGGCGGTGTTCGTGCTGCGCTCGTTTCTCTTCGAGCCGTTCAAGATCCCCTCGGGTTCGATGATCCCCACCTTGCGCGTGGGCGACCTGATTCTGGTGAACAAATTTCACTACGGCGTGCGCCTGCCGGTGTTCAACACCAAGTTGATCGCCAACAACAACCCCCAGCGCGGCGACGTGATGGTGTTTCGCTACCCTCCACAGCCCAGCCTGGACTACATCAAACGCGTGATTGGCGTGCCCGGCGACGAGGTGGCGTACTTGAACAAACAGCTGACCGTCAACGGCAAGGCGGTTCCGCGCGTGGCACAGCCCGACTTCTTTGACGGTGACTCCATGCGCTACTCCAAGCAGTTCGGGGAAACGCTTGATCAGCGCAAATACAGCACCCTCAATGACGACGATCGGCCTGCCTTCGTCCCGGGTGCCGCCGAATTTCCGTTTGCCGACGGGTGCAAGTACACCGTCGAAGGCGTGACCTGCAAGGTGCCCGCAGGGCACTATTTCATGATGGGCGACAATCGGGACAACTCGCTGGACTCGCGCTACTGGGGCTTCGTGCCCGAGCGCAACATTGTTGGCAAAGCCTTCTTCGTCTGGATGAATTTTGGCGACCTGGGCCGCATCGGGTCCTTTGATTGACAACCATCACCTGTGGAGCTTGACGTCATGAAACTGAAGCAACAGCAACGCGGCCTGACTTTCATGGGCCTGATCATTGTGGGCATCTTGCTGGCCCTGGCCGGCGTGGTGTTTGCGCAGGTCGTGCCCACCTACATCGAATACGTCGCGGTGCAGAAGGCCGTGGACAAGGCGGCTGCCGGCTCCACCGTGGCCGAGGTTCGCAGCATTTTCGACAAGGCCGCCACCATCGACGACATCCGCACCATTTCGGGCAAGGATCTGGTGGTGGGCAAAGAGGGCGATCGCGTGGTCGTTTCCTACGCCTACACCCGCGAGATCCCGCTCGCCGGCCCGGCTTACCTCCTGATGAAATACGAAGGCCGCTCGAAGTGACATGCAGCCTGGGCAGGGAGCGCTCGATGGAGCGCCCGCATTCTTGAATCCGGAACTCACGGCGCTGCAACGGCGCCTGCAACACAACTTTGCCAATCCGCGCTTGCTTGAGCGCGCGCTGACCCACCGCAGTTTCACCGCCGACCACAACGAACGCCTGGAGTTTCTGGGCGATTCGGTGCTCAACCTGGCGGTCTCCGGCCTGCTGTTCGAAAAGCTCAACCAGTTGCCCGAGGGCGATCTGTCTCGCGTGCGTGCCAATCTGGTCAAGCAGGACACCTTGTTCGAGATTGCGTCCCGCCTGAACCTCTCGGCAGGTCTGCGGTTGGGCGACGGCGAAAAACGCTCGGGCGGTCAGAAACGCCCATCGATCCTGGCCGACGCGCTCGAAGCTGTGATTGGTGCGGTGTACCTCGATGCTGGCTTTGAAGTGGCCGCCGCCCTGGTGCGACGCCTCTACAGCGACCTGGAACTCAATGCGCAGATGAGTGCCATGGGCAAGGACCCCAAGACCGAATTGCAGGAGTGGTTGCAGGGGCGCAAAATGAAACTGCCGGTCTACCGCGTGGTGGCCACGCTGGGTGAAGCGCACAAGCAAACCTTCGATGTGGAGTGCACCGTGACCGAAACCGGCCGCAGCGAACGCGGTATCGGAGCGTCGCGGCGGGCCGGTGAGCAGGCCGCCGCTGCGGCCATGTTGCAGCACCTCACCGCCGACCCGAAGCAGGCCAACGCCTTGCCCTCCGCGACCACCGATGTCGCCCCTTCCGCCAAGGTACCTTGAAGCCATGCCCCGCACACCCGTGAACCCACCGTCCAATCCCGACCTCGATGCCATGCTGGCCAAGGCGCTGAGCAAGGAAACGGCGGCCATGCCAGTCGATGCGCCCGCGGAAGCGGTGGCCGAGATCGATCCTGCTGAACAGCGCTGCGGCTATGTGGCCATCGTCGGCAAACCCAACGTGGGCAAGTCGACCTTGCTCAACGCGCTGGTGGGGCAAAAGGTGAGCATCACCTCGCGCAAGGCGCAAACCACGCGCCACCGCATCACCGGTATGCGCACCGTGGGTCCTACGCAGTTCATATTTGTGGACACGCCCGGTTTCCAGACCCGCCACGGCAACGCACTGAACCGTGCGCTGAACAAGACGGTGATGGGCGCCGTGAGCGATGTGGACCTGATCCTCTTTGTGGTGGAGGCCGGTCACTTCAACCTGGCCGATGCCAAGGTGCTGTCGCTGCTGCCCGCCAACGTGCCGGTGATCCTGCTGGCCAACAAGTTCGACCTGGTGCACCGCCGCGGTGACCTCGCGCCCTGGCTGCGCTCCATGCAGGAACGCCACCCGTTCACCGAGTTCGTGCCCATGTCGGCCAAAACCGCCAAGGACATCGAGCGCCTGTTCGGCATCTGCGAGAAATTCCTCCCGCAGCAGCCCTGGATGCACGACCCGGACGACCTGACCGACCGCAGCGAGCGCTTCATGGCCAGCGAGATGGTGCGCGAAAAACTCTTCCGCCTGACCGGCGACGAGCTGCCCTACACCTCCACCGTGATCATCGACAAGTTCGAAGAAGAGGGCGCCCTCAAGCGCATCGCCGCCACCATCGTGGTGGAGCGCGAAGGCCACAAGGGCATGGTGATCGGCGAAGGCGGTGAGAAGCTCAAGCGCATCGGCACCGAGGCGCGTCAGGAGCTCGAAAAGCTTTGGGACTGCAAGGTGTTCCTGGAGCTGTGGGTCAAGGTCCGCTCGGGCTGGGCCGACGACGATGCACGCGTTCGCTCATTCGGCTACGAGTGAGCCGCCGGCTGTCTGACCTGTGGCCCTGAAACGCGTCACTGAAGAGCCTGCCTTCGTCTTGCACCGCTACGACTGGAGCGAAACCAGCCTGGTGCTGGAGGTGTTCACCCGCCACCATGGCCGCATCGCGCTGGTGGCCAAAGGTGTGAAGCGCCCCACCTCCCAGTTCCGCCCGGTGCTGCTGCCGCTGCAGCCGCTGCATGTGTCGTGGACGGGAGACGCCGAAGTGCGCACGCTCAAGTCGGCGCAATGGCAAGGCGGCCACGTCATGCCCACGGGCGAGGCGCTGATCTCGGGCAGTTACCTCAACGAATTGCTCATGCGCCTGCTGGCGCGCGACGATCCCCACGCGACCCTGTTCGACCACTTTGCCCTGGCGGTGCAATTGTTGGCCGAGAAGAGCGATGCGCAGCAGGTGATCCTGCGGGCGTTTGAGTTGCTGCTGCTGCGCGACGTGGGCCTGTTGCCCGACCTGGCGCAGGAGGCCAATACCCTGGCGCCGCTCGACCCCGATGGGCTCTACGTGCTCACCCCCGAGAGTGGCTTGCGTCCGGCCCATGACGATGACGTGCATCCACTCAGCGGAGAACAGTGGCTCGGATTGCAGGCCGCCATGGACGGCCCGGCACCTTTCATCTCCACGCTTCGTGCATGCGCCAGCGCGTTGCAAGCCCTACGCCCGCAGCTGCGGCACCTGCTGCACTACCATTGCGGCGTGCGGGTGTTCAAGACGCGGCAACTCATGCTGGATGTGCAAGCCATGACGCGGCCCCGCTCCACCGAAGCGCCCGCGCTTGGTGAACCGGCAACCCCCAACCCCGAGCCCACCCCATGAACGCGGCCACCTCTCCCCACTTGCGCACAGCGCTGTCGGTCAACCTCAACAAGGTGGCCCTGGTGCGCAACACGCGCCACCTCGGCATCCCATCGGTCACGCGCGCGGCCACGCTGTGCCTGCAGGCGGGTGCGCGCGGCATCACCGTGCATCCGCGACCTGATGAGCGCCACATCCGCACGCACGACGTGCACGATCTGGCCGAGCTCATGAAGGCCTGGCCGGACCGCGAATACAACATCGAGGGCAACCCGTTTCACAACCTCATGGACTTCGTGCGCGCCGTGCGGCCGCACCAGGCCACGTTCGTGCCCGACAGCGAAGGCCAGTTCACCAGCGACCATGGCTGGAGCTTTCCGGCCGACACCGAACCCCTGCGCCCGCTCATCGACGAGTGCCGTGCGCTGGGTGTGCGAGTAAGCCTTTTCATGGACGCTGATGCCCACCAGATGGCCGGCGCCAAGTCGGTGGGTGCTGATCGGGTGGAGCTCTACACCGAGCCCTACGCAGCCGCGTGGCACACGCCGCAGCGCGCCGAGCAACTGGCGCGTTTTCGCGCTGCGGCGCAGGCTGCGCTCGATGCCGGCCTGGGCGTGAACGCAGGTCACGACTTGAACCGCGAGAACCTCACCGCCTTCCTGCGCAACGTGCCCGGCGTGAGCGAGGTCTCGATCGGTCATGCACTCATGGCCGACGCGCTGGAGCTGGGCTACACCGCCACCATCGCCGACTACAACCGCTGCATCGCCGAGGCCGGATGATTTTTGGCATCGGTACCGACATCTGCGACATCCGGCGCATCCAGGCGACGTACGAGCGCCAGGGCGAGCGCTTTGTGCGCAAGGTGTTGAGCGACGCCGAGTTCGCCGTCTGGCAAAAGCGCAGCGCGCGCTGGCCCCAGCGCGGCTTGCGCTTTCTGGCCACTCGCTTCTCAGCCAAAGAAGCCTTCTCCAAAGCCATCGGCCTGGGCATGCGCATGCCCATGACCTGGCGGCGCTGCGAGATCACCAACTTGCCCAGCGGCCAGCCGGTCATCGTGCTGCATGGCGAGCTGAAGACCTGGTTTGAAGCTCAGGGCCTGCGCGCGCACGTCACGGTGACCGACGAGACCGACTACGCGGCCAGCTTCGTGGTTGTTGAGCGCGACTGACTTTGTTCCTTCTTTTGACATCCGCATGAACCCACACGCCCCCCTCATCATTGATGTCGCCGGTCTTTCTCTCACCACGACCGACCGCCAGCGCCTGGCCCACCCGCTGGTCGGCGGTGTCATCCTCTTCGGCCGCAACTGGCACGACCGTGCGCAGCTCACGCAGCTGTGCCGCCAGATCAAGGCCGTGCGGCCCGATTTGCTGATTGCGGTGGACCACGAAGGCGGCCGCGTGCAGCGTTTTCGCACCGACGGCTTCACCCACCTGCCACCCATGGCTGCGCTGGGTGCCATGGCGATGCGCCCGGCAAAGGCGGGTGAGCCCGACGGCGTGGCCACCTTGCAGGCTTGCAACTCAGCCACCGCGGCCGGGTACGTGCTCGGCGCCGAGCTGCGCGCCTGCGGTGTCGACCTGAGCTTCACCCCCGTGCTCGATCTCGACTTCGGCGAAAGCTCGGTCATCGGCGACCGATCCTTCGGCCGCGACCCGCGCATCGTCACGCTGCTCGCGCAGGCGCTGATGCACGGCCTGTTGCAAAGCGGCATGGGCAACTGCGGCAAACACTTCCCCGGCCATGGCTTCGTCAAGGCCGACTCGCACCTGGCCATTCCGGTGGACCGGCGCAGCCTCAAAGCCATCCTGGCGGAAGACGCCGCGCCCTACGGCTGGCTGTCGGCCAGCCTGCAGGCCGTGATGCCCGCCCACGTGATCTACCCCAAAGTCGACCAGCGTCCGGCCGGCTTCTCCTCGCGTTGGTTGCAAGACGTGTTGCGCCACCGCCTGGGTTTCACCGGCGCCATCTTCAGCGACGACCTCAGCATGGCCGCGGCGCGCCAGATCGATGGCCAAGCCGTGAGCTTCACCACCGCCGCGCTGGCGGCTCTGCAAGCGGGTTGCGACATGGTCTTGCTGTGCAACCAGTCGGTGGAAGACGGTGGCGCGCCGATTGACGAAGCCATCAACGATTTGTCCAAGGCTTGTCTGGGTGGCGACTGGCTGCCCAGCGAAGCGAGCGAAGAGCGCCGCTTGGCCTTGCTGCGAAGGGGCGCCGCGCCTGACTGGGACAGCTTGATGGTGAGCGAGCGCTACATGCAGGCGCTCTCGCTGCTGCCCTGACGTCCGCCTGTCGCGGGGCTCAGTTCTCCAGACCCAGCTTCTCCAGCAGGTCCGACACCAGCTCCAGGCGCAGCAGCGGGTTGTCCAGCGCCATCAAGCGCTGTTTGAGCTCGGCCGGTGCCGGCAGCAGCTCGGCCCAGCGGTTGGCCACCCAGCCGCTGTCGTCCCACTGGTAGGGCGGCTGCAAAGGCAACTGGTCCAGGCTCTCCGGGTCGCGCTCCTGCAGGTTCTGCAGCAGCCGCTTCAGCGCGTCGCGTGTGTTCGCCAGATCGGGTGGCACCGCCACCACGGATTCGTGCTCGTCCAGTGTCACGTCGGCCACCCACAGGCCGTGCGGCAGCTGGCTGCGGCGGTTGATGTGGAAACGCTGCAGGCCGCGGCATTTGATCACCATGAGCCCGGGCTGGGGGCGCTCCAGGCTCTCGATGTGCGCCAGCGTGCCCACGGCGTGAAACACCTCTTTGGCGAAGCTGTCACCCGTGGGCGGTGCGGCGGGGTTGGCCCGGCGCACCTCGCTGCCTTCGCTGAGGCACACCACACCGAACGGTGCACCCGCCTTGTGGCAGCGGCCGATCATGTCGAGGTAACGCACTTCGAAAATGCGAAGCGGCAACCACCCGCCAGGAAACAGGACGGTCTGCAGCGGGAACAGGGGAAGCTGAGACAGCGTGAGCGCCTCGGCCGCGGGCTCGGAACTCAATCGTTGACCACCGCGTCGGCGCTCTGGCGCTGCAGCATCGCCAGGGTGTTGGCGATGGTGGCGCGCAGCTCGCGCCGGTCGGAGATGAAATCGACCGCGCCCTTGGTCTGCAGGAACTCGGCGCGCTGGAAACCTTCGGGCAACTTCACCCGCACGGTGTTTTCGATCACGCGCGGACCGGCAAAGCCGATCAGCGCCTTGGGCTCGGCAATCACCACATCGCCCAGGAAGGCAAAGCCCGCGCTCACGCCTCCCATGGTCGGGTCGGTGAGCACGCTGATGTAGGGCAGACCCTTCTTGGCCAGGCGCGTGAGTGAAGCGTTGGTCTTGGCCATCTGCATGAGCGAGAGCAAGCCCTCCTGCATGCGCGCGCCACCGGTGGCGGTGAAACACACAAAGGGCACTTTCTGTGCAATGGCTTCTTCAACGCCGCGCACGAAACGCTCGCCGACCACCGAACCCATGGAGCCGCCCATGAAATCGAATTCAAAGCACGCCACGACCAGGCTGATGCCGTGCACCGCGCCGCCCATGACGATCAACGCGTCGGTCTCGCCGGTGGTCTCCAGCGCGTCTTTCAGGCGCTCGGGGTATTTGCGGCTGTCCTTGAACTTGAGGGCGTCGACCGGCAGCACCTCCTGCGCGAGTTCGTAGCGGCCTTCGGCGTCCAGAAAGGCGTTGAGCCGCGCGCGCGCGCCTACCCGATGGTGGTGGCTGCAATGCGGGCACACGTTCTGGTTCTTCTCCAGATCGTTTTTGTAGAGCACCGCCTCGCAGCTCGGGCACTTGATCCACAAACCTTCGGGCACGCTGCGGCGCTCGGTTGGGTCGGTCGGGGTGATCTTGGGGGGCAGCAGTTTTTCGAGCCAGGACATGGTTTGTTCTCCGTGCGGATGCGCCCCGAGGGCGCCATCCGGAATTATGCGTCGAGCGCCTTGCGGATCGTGCGAATGAAGTTCGAGGCCACAGCCACCACTTTTTCATGCGGCTCGTTGTCAATCAGCTGGATGATCTTGCTGCCGATCACCACCGCGTCGGCCGCGCGGCTGATGGCTCGCGCGGTTTCTGCGTCGCGGATGCCGAAACCCACGCCCACCGGCACGCTGACGTGCGACCGAATACGCGGCAGCATGGCCTCGACCTGGCCCACGTCCAGCGTACCGGCGCCGGTTACGCCCTTGAGCGACACGTAGTACACATAGCCACTGGCCACGCGAGCCACCTGCGCCATGCGCTCGTCGGTGGAGGTGGGGGCCAGCAGGAAAATGAGGTCCATGCCGTGCTCGCGCAGCGAGGCGGCAAAGTCTTCGCACTCTTCGGGCGGGTAGTCCACGATCAGAACGCCGTCCACACCGGCAGCCGAAGCGTCGCGCACGAAAGCGCCTGCGCCGTGTTTCTGGTCGTAGCGTTCCACCGGGTTGGCGTAACCCATGAGCACCACGGGCGTGGTGTCGTTGCGCTCACGGAATGTGCGCACCATGGTGATCACCTGGCTCAGGCCGATGCCGGCGGCCAGCGCGCGGTCACCGGCCTTCTGGATCACCGGGCCGTCAGCCGATGGGTCGGAGAATGGCACACCCAGTTCGATCACATCGGCGCCGGCCTCGGCCATGCCGTGCATGAGATCGGGCGTGATGTCGGGGTAGGGAAAGCCGGCGGTGACGAAAGGAATCAGGGCCTTCCGGTCCTGTTTTTTCAGCGCGGCAAAGGTCGCTTCGATGCGGCTCATTTTTTCACCTCGATGATGGCCACGCCACCTTTGACAGACTGCCCTTTGCAGCTCGGTCGGCAATAAAAATCAGCATTGGAGAGATCGGCCACGGTGCCGATGTCCTTGTCCCCCCGGCCTGAGAGGTTGACCAGGATCGACTGGTCTGACCGCATGGTCTTGGCCAGTTTCATGGCGTAGGCCACAGCGTGGCTCGATTCAAGCGCGGGGATGATGCCCTCGGTGCGGCAGAGGTAGTGGAAGGCCTCCAGGGCTTCGGCGTCGGTGATGCCCACGTACTCGGCGCGGCCGATGTCTTTCAGGAACGCGTGTTCGGGGCCCACGCCGGGGTAGTCCAGGCCGGCGCTCACGCTGTGCGTTTCGGTCACCTGGCCGTTGTCGTCCTGCAGCACATAGGTGCGGTTGCCGTGCAGCACGCCTGGGCTGCCCTTTTGCAGCGAGGCCGAGTGTTTGCCGCTCTCCAGGCCTTCACCAGCGGCTTCCACGCCGATCAGGCGTGTCTGCGCGTGGTTGATGTAGGGGTAGAAGATGCCCATGGCGTTGCTGCCGCCACCCACGCAGGCGATCACCGCGTCAGGCTGCGCGCTCTTGCAGCCTGCGGCGGCGAGCATCTCGGGCATCTGCACCAGGCACTCTTCGCCGATCACGCTCTGGAAGTCGCGCACCATCATCGGGTACGGGTGCGGACCCGCCACGGTGCCGATGATGTAGAAAGTGTTGTCCACGTTGGCGACCCAGTCGCGCATGGCTTCGTTGAGCGCGTCCTTGAGCGTGCGGCTGCCGGACTCGACCGGTACCACCGTGGCACCCAGCAGCTTCATGCGGTAGACGTTGGGGCTCTGGCGTTTCACGTCTTCGCTGCCCATGTAGACCACACACTCCAGCCCGTAGCGCGCGCAGATGGTGGCAGTGGCCACGCCATGCTGGCCCGCGCCGGTCTCGGCGATGATGCGCGGCTTGCCCATGCGTTTGGCGAGCATGGCCTGGCCGATGGTGTTGTTGATCTTGTGTGCGCCGGTGTGGTTGAGGTCTTCGCGTTTGAGGAAAATCTGCGCACCACCGGTCTCGCGGCTCATGCGCGCAGCGTGATAGATCGGGCTGGGCCGGCCCACAAAATGCGCGAGTTCGCTTTTGAACTCGGCCAGAAACTCGGGGTCGTGCTGGTACTTCGCGTACGCGGCCTTGAGTTCGTTGATGGCGTGGGTGAGCGTTTCGCTCACGAAGCTGCCGCCATAGATGCCGAAGTGGCCGCGGGCATCGGGTTGCTGGTAGGTCTGCATGGGGTGATCTCGTCTCGGTTGCCCAAGCCCGGATCGGGGACGATCAGGGCAGGCGGGAAAGGTGTTCGTCGGCTGCTCGAACGGCAGCGACGAAAGCGTTCATGAGGTCCGGGCTCTTGATGCCCTTGGACACCTCGACGCCGGAACTCACATCAACGGCCCAGGGCCGCACGCACGTGATGCCATCGGTCACGTTTGCAGGCGTGAGTCCACCAGACAAAACGAGGCGAGAGCTGGCGTTTAGAAGCGGATGTGACCAAGGGAATGCCGTCCAGTCGAAGGATTGACCCCCACCGCCGAAGCCTTCGACGTGGGCGTCGAGCAGGATGGCTTGGGCTGCCGAGAAATCAGAGGCGTATTTTAGGAGATCGAAGCCTTGTCCGGCGGGTCCTGTGGGTATGCGCGCGGCACGCATGAAGGGGCGGCCTGCGGCCAGGCAGTCGGCGGGCGACTCGTCGCCGTGGAACTGCAGCAAGGCGTTGGGAACGGCTTCGCAGGCGCGCTGAATGTGTTCGGGGCTGGCGTTGACGAACAGCAGCACCGGCATGACGAGGGCCGGCAGGCGGCGCGCTAGCTCACCAGCGCGCTCAGGCGTGACGTGGCGCGGGCTTTTTTCGTACAGCACGAATCCCACGGCGTCGGTGCCGGCGCGGGCGGCCGCGTCCACATCGGCCTCGCGGGTGAGGCCGCAGATCTTGATGCGGGTGCGGTGGGGGCTCATGGCAGCCAGTCGAAGGCGGGGGTGCGTTCTGGCAGTCCCCACGCCGGATCGTAGACCGGTCCCAGGAAATACAGGCCGTCTGGGGAAAAGGTGGGGGCGGCCACGTCGCGGCTGCGCGCCTGCAACACCTCGGTCATCCACTCAGGCGAACGGCTGCCGGTGCCGATGGTGATCAGGCAGCCCATGATGTTGCGGATCATGTGGTGCAGGAAGGCCGAGGCCTCGAACTCGAAGCGCCAGTAGGCGCCACGGCGCGTGACCTCCGCGCGCATCAGGTGTTTGACCGGCGAATGGGCCTGGCACTGGGCGGCGCGGAACGACGAGAAGTCGTGCTCGCCCACCAGCATCTGCGCGGCTTGCACCATGGGCTGCAGCGCCAGAGGACGGAACACCCAGCCCACCTGACCGGCGTCCACGCTGGGTCGCACGGGCGACTCGAACAACACGTAGGCGTAGCGGCGCGAGCGTGCGCTGCCGCGTGCGTGAAAGCTGCTGTCTACTTGGCGTGCCCACTGGACGGCGATGTCTGCAGGCAGAAAGGCGTTGGTGCCCCGGACCCACGCGTTTTCATCGCGCTGTAACGGTGTGTCGAAGTGCACCACCTGCATGAGGCCGTGCACGCCCGAGTCGGTGCGGCCAGCGCACAGGGTTTTGATGGGGTCAACGGCGCCGAAGCGGGTGAGGGCCTGCTCCAGCTTGTCCTGCACGGTCTTGCCACCCAGCTGGCTTTGCCAGCCTTCGTAAGCCCGGCCGTTGTAACTGACCCCCAAAGCGATGCGGGTCATGTCAGCCACCGGGATTCACAAGAGCAGGCGCCGGACGGCCGGCAAACCGGCCTTGTTGGCGTGTCAAGCCAGATCGGCCAGGAAGGTGCCTGCCTTGGTCTTGAGGGAGCCGGACGCTTCGGCCAGAACCTCTTCGGCCAGCGAACGGGCGCCTTCAAAATCGCCGATCGCGCGGAACTCCTCGGCCAGCGACAGTTTGGTTTCGAGCGGATTTTCCTGACCGGACGCGTCGCCTGACGACATGTCGATCTCGGGAGGCGTGTCCAGGTCGAGGTTCAGGTTGTTCAGATCGAACGCCATCGGGGCGGGGGCTGAGGCCACGGCAGCCTGGCTGGCCGGGGCTGCGTCGGGCAGGTCCATGTCCAGACCGAAGTCGGGCGTTTCTTCGCTCAGGTCGAAAGTGGGCGCTTCCGGGGCGGCGGCCACAACCGGGGCCGGCGCAGCGGCTGCCGGAGCCTGCAAGTTCGCGGGTTGCGACGGGAAGTCCAGATCGAAGTCCATCGACATGGAGGATGGGCCCGAGGGCTCGGCGGCCTGGCTGGTGAGGGCATCGGTGATCTGGAGATCGCCCATGTCCGACAACACCGCGTCGGGCGGAGCGGAGGCGGACACGTGCGACACGCTCTGGTCGGTGCCGGCGTCGTCGAGCGAAAAATCCAGATCGAGGTCGAGATCGCCCATGCCCGAAGCCGGACTGCCCGAAGGACCCGACATGGTGCTGCTCACAAACGGCATGGTGTTGGCACCGGCACCCGCAAAATTCTCGACCACACCAGGCTTGGACGCCGGCTTGCCCCCGGGTTGGTACAGCGGGTTGGACGGGTCGAGTTCCTTGCCCAGCTCGCAGGCCCGGTCCCACTCGGTGCCCTGGCCCTGAGTCAGGCCAAACGCTTCAGTGGCGACGACTTCAAAGGCCCTGGCATCACGGCGCTTGGCGTAGATCTCCAGCAGCTTGTTGTGAATGGCCACACGCGTTGGCGTGCTGCGCATGGCTTCCTTGAGGATCTCCTCGGCCTGCAGGTCACGGCCATAGGCGAGGTACACGTCGGCCTCGGCCACGGGGTCCACATCGCCTGCTGCATCCAGCTGGCTTGGCGAATAGACCATGGACGAGCCGGAGGCTGCGGATTCCGCTGTGTCGATGCGCTGTCCGCCACTGGAGCCGAAGAACGAATCGGGCTGGAGGCGACTTTCAAGGAAGGAGCTGTCGACGCTGGCGCCGCCTTTGCGCTGCCGCATGCGGTAGATGCCGAAGCCCGCCAGCAGGGCCAAGAGACCGCCCGCCAGGGGCAGCACCAAGGGGTTGTCGCGCAACTGGTCGATGAACGAAGGCTCGTCGGGCAGGGGAACGGGGACGGGTGCCGCGACCTGGGGCGTGGGTGTGATCGCAGGTGCGGACGGCGCGGCTGGTGGTGCTTCCGGTGCAGCGGCGGCAGGCGTTTCGGCAGGTGCTGCAACAGGTGCGGAGGCTGGCGACGTCGCGCTGTCGGCTGGCACGGCGGGCGTGGCTGCAGGCGCTGCCGGAGCAGTCGCTGGTGCGGCTGCTGTGGGCGCCGTAGCGGTCGGTGGGGTGGCGGGCGCAGCCGGTGTGGCGGGTGCGGGCGTTGCTGGTGCTGGTGCCGGTGTGCCCAGCTTGGCCAACTCGTCGATGTTGCGCGAGAGCTCGGCCACACGGGTCGAAGCCTCTTTCGCTTGACGCTCTTTGGCAATCTTTTCTTCGCTGGCGGTCTGGGCAGGCGTTGCACCTTTGGACAGCGTCAGCTTGTCGGCGGCAGGCGCCGCGGGTGCAACGTCTTTCACCTCAGCCTGCACCTGACCAGCCGCCTTGCGGTCGGCCGTGCCCACATCGGCCTCCGGTGCTGCGCCGGCCAGACGCCGGCGGAACTCGTTGAAATCGCGGCTCTGGGCTGCGATCGTCTGGCGCGCTTCGCCAGCGTTGATCGCTCCGGCCTGCTCGGAAGTGGGCAGGTCGATCACGGCACCCGCCTTGATGCGGTTGACGTTGCCACCGATGAACGCGTTGGGGCTGGAGCGAAGCATGGCCACCAGCATCTGGTCGAGGGACACGTTGGCGGGGCGGTTGGCAGCGGCCAGGCGGCCAGCGGTGTCGCCGGCTTGGACTCGGACCTGCCCACCACCGGCTGCGGGGGCTGCGGGTGCCGGCGCTGCAGCGCGCGGGGGCTGTGTGGCAGGTACAGCAGGCGGTGTGACAGCAGGGGCTGGCGCTGGTGCGGCCTGTGCCACGGGCGGAAGTGGCGCACTGGGCAACACGGGTTGTGCGCGGGCGGCTGGCGGTGCGCTCACCCCTGGCGCGATCGGCACTGGCCGGGGCGCAGGGCGCAGGTTGGGTGGATCAAACAGCAGCGTGTAGTCGCGAACGATGCGACCGGATGCCCAGTTGGCTTCGACGATCAGGTCCACAAAGGGCTCGTTGACGGGGCGCGGGCTGGTCAACCGCAAAAACGATCGGCCGTCAGCACGGCGTTGCAGCGAGATCTGCAGGCCTGAGAGGGCGGCATTGATTTCCATGCCGGACGCACGGAAGGTTTCGGCAGACGCCAGGCTCACACGCAGGCTGGCCGCTTCTTCGGCGTTGATGTCCGGCACATCGATTTCAGCCCGCAATGGCTCCCCCAGCGCGGACTGAACCACCACACGCCCCAAGGCCAACGCCTGGGCAGCTCCATGGTGCGTGAGCGCTGCACACAGCAAAGCGGCAGCAGCTATGGCTTGCAAGCCACCAAACCCGGTGATTTGTCGCACCTGGCTCGCCGATTGAAAGGGGGTATGGCGGGGTTTGAATGGCACTTGGACCTCGAAGGAAAAAACCTAATTTTGACCTTAACATCAACGGATTACGGTGACAAGCTGAGAATCCGCTTGAGTTTCCCAGCCCACCGTTTGTCGTGTTTGGCCCTCGAATTTACGTTGCTGACTTGCAACGAACCATTTCCGATGTTTCAGCGCCGCGCCACCCCCGCGCCCGACCCTGCAGGGTTCAGGCGTCCAGCAGGATGCGCAACATGCGGCGCAACGGCTCGGCCGCTCCCCACAGCAGTTGGTCGCCGATGGTGAAGGCGCCCAAGTACTCGGGGCCCATGGCCAGCTTGCGAATGCGCCCGACCGGGATCGTCATCGTGCCGGTGACGGCCACAGGCGTCAGGTCGCGGATGGTTGCTTCGCGGGTGTTTGGAACGACTTTGACCCAGGCGTTGTCGGCCGCGATCATGGCTTCGATGTCGGCCACGGGCACATCTTTGCGCAGCTTGAAGGTCAGCGCCTGGCTGTGGCAGCGCATGGCGCCCACGCGCACGCAGAAGCCGTCCACCGGAATGGCTGGCGTGCTGAAGCCTTCACCCATGCCAAGGATCTTGTTGGTCTCGGCCATGCCCTTCCACTCTTCCTTGGACATCCCGTTCCCGAGATCCTTGTCGATCCAGGGAATCAGCGAACCACCCAGCGGCACGCCGAAGTTGGTGGTTTCTGCGGCCGTCAGTGAACGCTGCTTGGCAATGACCTTGCGGTCGATTTCAAGAATGGCGCTCTTGGGATCGTCCAGCAAGGCTTTGACTTCAGCGTTCAGCGTGCCGTACTGCGTGAGCAACTCGCGCATGTGCTGCGCGCCACCGCCTGACGCTGCCTGGTAGGTCTGCGTGCTCATCCACTCGACCAGGCCAGCTTTGTACAGCGCGCCCACACCCATGAGCATGCAACTCACGGTGCAGTTGCCGCCCACCCAGTTCTTGCCACCGTTGTCCAAGGCGGTCTTGATCACGGGCAGGTTGACCGGGTCCAGGATGATGACCGCGTCCTTGTCCATGCGCAGGGTGGACGCAGCGTCGATCCAGTGGCCGTTCCAGCCGGCGGCGCGCAGCTTGGGGAAGACCTCACTGGTGTAGTCGCCGCCCTGCGCGGTGATGATGATGTCGCAACGCTTGAGGGCGGCGATGTCGTGCGCATCCTGCAGCTTGGTTTCGTTCTTCGCCATCGCGGGGGCATGGCCGCCCGCGTTGGAGGTGGAGAAGAAGAGGGGTTCGATCAGGTCAAAGTCGCTTTCAGCGACCATGCGGTCCATCAGCACGGAGCCGACCATGCCGCGCCATCCAACGAGTCCTACGAGTTTCATGTCAACGCCCTTTCAAAGTTGAAAAACCTTTTGAGCCCCGGCTCGTCGTGCCGGGGAGGGGCGTGACGAACCGGAGCTGGATCAGCCCTTGGTAATCGTTTTGGTGATGGCCGCCACGACCGCATCACCCATTTCGCGTGTGCTGACTTTCGTGGTGCCTTCCGACCAGATGTCGGTCGTGCGCAAGCCAGACGCGAGCACGCTGCTGACCGCACGTTCAATGCGGGCGGCAGCGTCGGGCTGGTTGAGTGAGAAGCGGAGCATCATGGCGGCGGAGAGTATTGTAGCCAGCGGATTGGCGATGCCTTTGCCTGCAATGTCGGGTGCGCTGCCGTGGCTGGGTTCGTACAGGCCCTGGTTCTTCGTGTTCAGCGACGCAGAAGGCAGCATGCCGATGGAGCCGGTGAGCATGGACGCTTCATCGGACAGGATGTCGCCAAACATGTTGCCGGTGACCACCACGTCGAACTTCTTGGGCGCGCGCACCAGTTGCATGGCGGCGTTGTCCACATACATGTGCTCGAGTTCCACGTCAGGGTATTCGGCGTGCACCTCGGTCACCACGTCTTTCCAGAACTGGAAGGTTTCCAGCACGTTGGCCTTGTCGACGCTGGTCACTTTTTTGTTGCGTTTGCGAGCTGCCTGGAAGGCCACGTGCGCGATGCGCACGATTTCCGGCTTGCTGTAGCGCATGGTGTCGAATGCTTCTTCTGCACCGGGGAAGTGGCCGTCGGTGGCCACGCGGCGCCCGCGCGGTTGGCCGAAGTAGATGTCGCCGGTGAGCTCACGGATGATGAGGATGTCCAGGCCGGAGATGATTTCGGGCTTGAGGCTGGAGGCGCCCACCAGTTCGGGGTAGCAGATGGCGGGGCGGAAGTTGGCGAACAGGCCCATGTGCTTGCGCAGACCCAGGATGGCTTGTTCGGGGCGCAGTGGTCGGTCGAGCTTGTCGAATTTCCAGTCGCCCACGGCGCCGAACAGCACGGCGTCAGAGTCCATCGCCAGCTTCAAGGTGGACTCGGGCAGCGGGTGACCGTGCGCCTCGTAGGCGGCACCGCCGACCAGGGCCGACTCCATTTCGAACGGGAGGTCGAGCACGTCAAGGACCTTGACGGCTTCAGCGACGATTTCGGTGCCGATGCCATCACCGGGAAGAACTGCGATTTTCATGGGGTTTCAATGGTTCACCCCGGCACGGGTCCGGGGTGTTGTCTCTCGTTGGGTCAGACCGGCATCGTGTGGGCGAGCCATGGCTTGGTGGCCAGACGCTCGGCTTCGAAGGCGGCGATCTTGTCCTTGTAGCGCAGGGTCAGACCGATGTCGTCCAGGCCATTGATCAGGCAGAACTTGCGGAAGGCCTGCACCTCGAACGGCAGCTCTTCCCCCTGGGGCTTCACGACGACCTGGCGCTCCAGGTCTATGGTGAGCTGGTAGCCCGGGAATGCTGCGACTTCGTCAAACAACTGCGCCACCTGGGCTTCGGGCAGTTGGATCGGCAGCAGCCCGTTCTTGAAGCAGTTGTTGAAGAAGATGTCGGCGTAGCTCGGCGCAATGAGTGCGCGAAAACCGTACTGGTCGATGGCCCACGGCGCGTGCTCGCGGCTGGAGCCGCAGCCGAAGTTCTTGCGTGCCAGCAACACCGACGCGCCCGCGTAGCGCGGCTGGTTGAGCACGAAGTCCGGGTTGGGCTTGCGGCTCGATGGGTCCTGGCCCGGCTCGCCCTTGTCGAGGTAACGCCATTCGTCAAACAGGTTTTCACCAAAGCCGGTCTTGCGGATCGATTTCAGAAACTGCTTGGGAATGATCGCGTCGGTGTCGACGTTTTCGCGATCCATCAGGGCCACGAGGCCCTTGTGCACGGTGAACTTGTTCATTTTTTCTTGGCGGCGTCTTCAAGCACCTGCCCACCCTTCTGGATGTCCTGGCCAACGCCCTGAACGGTGTTGCAGCCAGCCAGTGCCAGCACGAAAGCAGCAGCAAGGAGGGTAGCGATCGATTTCATGAAGTTTTCCTTTCAGGCAAATTGACGGACATCAACAAAATGACCATGCACAGCCGCAGCGGCTGCCATGGCGGGGGAAACCAGGTGCGTACGGCCACCAGCACCCTGGCGGCCCTCGAAGTTGCGGTTGCTGGTGGAGGCGCAGCGCTCGCCCGGCTCCAACCGGTCGGCGTTCATGGCCAGGCACATCGAGCAACCGGGCTCGCGCCACTCGAAGCCGGCGGCCTTGAAGATCTCATGCAAACCTTCGCGCTCGGCCTGGGCTTTCACCAAGCCCGAACCGGGCACGACCATGGCCAGCTTTACGTTCTTGGCCACTTTCTGGCCGAGCTTCTTCACCACGGCCGCTGCTTCGCGCATGTCTTCGATGCGGCTGTTGGTGCAGGAACCGATGAAGACCTTGTCGACAAAAATGTCGTCGAGCGCCTTGCCGGGTTGCAGGCCCATGTAGGTCAAGGCGCGTTCAATGGCGCCGCGTTTGTTGGCGTCTTTTTCTCGGTCGGGATCGGGCACATGGCCATCAATGCCGAGCACCATCTCGGGCGACGTGCCCCAGGTCACTTGAGGAAGGATCTGCGAGGCATCGAGTTCGACGACGGCATCGAATGTTGCGTCGGCGTCGGACTGCAGTGTCTTCCAGTAAGCCACCGCGTGGTCCCATTCCACGCCGGTGGGCGAGAGCGGGCGACCCTTGACGTACTCGATGGTCTTCTCGTCCACCGCCACCAGGCCAGCGCGCGCACCGCCCTCGATGGCCATGTTGCAAACCGTCATGCGGCCTTCAACGCTGAGTGCGCGGATGGCAGAGCCACCGAATTCGATGGTGTAGCCGGTGCCGCCAGCGGTGCCTATTCTGCCGATGATGGCCAGCACGATGTCCTTGGCGGTGCAGCCTTTGGCCAGCTGGCCGTCCACACGCACCAGCATGTTCTTGGCCTTCTTGGCCAACAGCGTCTGCGTGGCCAGCACGTGTTCGACTTCGCTGGTGCCGATGCCGTGCGCCAGTGCGCCGAACGCGCCGTGGGTAGACGTGTGGCTGTCGCCGCACACCACCGTCATGCCCGGCAGGGTGGCGCCGTTCTCCGGGCCGATCACGTGCACGATGCCTTGCCGCTTGGACATGAAGGGGAAGAACGCCGCAGCGCCGAACTCGGCGATGTTGCTGTTGAGCGTGGTGATCTGTTCCTTGCTGATCGGGTCGGTGATGCCGTCGTAGCCCAGTTCCCAGCCGGTGGTGGGCGTGTTGTGGTCGGCCGTGGCCACCACCGAGCTCATGCGCCAGACCTTGCGGTTGGCCTGGCGAAGACCTTCATACGCTTGCGGGCTGGTGACTTCGTGCACCAGGTGACGGTCGATGTAGAGCACGGAAGTGCCGTCGTCTTCGGTGTGGACGACGTGTTCGTCCCAGATCTTGTCGTAGAGCGTGCGTGGCATGGCGTGGGCTTCTTGAGGTGGGTTGATTTTATGCAGCTTGCCGCGCTGCGTCGGCTGTCAGGTGATCGACCAGCAAGCGAGCTGTGGCAGGCAGGCTGGAGAAGTCCCGTGCCACCAGCAGCAGTTGGCGCTGGGCCCAGGGGTCGGTCAGCGGCAACGCTTGCAATGCGTCGCCGGTTTGCAGAAGTTCGAAGGCGCGACCGGGCATCACCCCCACGCCCAGTCCGTTGGCGATCATGCGGCACATCGCGTCCAGGCCCGTGACGCGGATGCGCACGCGCACGGTGGTGCCGGCCTGGGTGGCGGCCTGGTGCGTGGCCAAGTGGATGGAACTGT
>JBKBWW010000025.1:0-36896 GCA_046314475.1 Hydrogenophaga sp. | reverse complement strand
AGCACCGGCCTGCTCGCGCTGGAACAACGCCTGGCGAGCGAACCAGAGACCGGTACCTTCTGCCACGGCCACACGCCCACCTTTGCCGACATCTGCCTGGCCAGCATCGTGGTCATGACGCGCCTCTTCAAGATCGAGTTGCCCGAGCTGCCCCACGTGCAACGCATCATGGCGGCCTGCGAACAGCTCGACGCTTTTGCGCGCGCCGCACCCGGCCTGCAGACCGGCGCACCGCAAGCCTGACGCGCGCGCAAGCGCACAGGTTTTGCAGTTTCTGCAAATTTGATTTTCAGCCCGAGGGTTCATCCCCCGGGGTGATCGACATAAAGTGCGCCCACCGAAGGCCAGGAGACCGGCCCGTTCGTCTTTCAACACCAGGACCCACCATGACCTTTCACGTCGTTGCCATTTCGGGCAGCCTTCGCAAGAGCTCCACCAACACCATGGCGCTGCGCGCCGCGCAACGCCTGGCACCCGAGGGCATGACGATCGACATCGTCGACATCGGCGACATCCCGCTCTACAACGACGATGTGCGCGCCGCGGGCGATCCGGCATCGGTGACGGCATTGAAGGCCAGGATCACCGCGGCCGACGCGGTGCTGATCGCCACACCCGAGTACAACTTCTCCATCCCGGGGGTGCTCAAGAACACACTGGACTGGATGTCGCGCCCGCCCTCGGCACCGTTCGACGGCAAGCCGGTGGCCATCCTCGGCGCCAGCCCCAGCCCGCTGGGCACCGCGCGTGTGCAGTACCACCTGCGCCAGGTGTTGGTGTACCTCAACGCGTTCACGCTGAACAAACCCGAGGTGTTCATCAGCCATGCGGGCAGCAAGTTCAACGCCGAGGGCGAGCTGACCGACGAGACCACGGCCAAGTTCATGGGCGAGCAACTGGTGGCCCTGCGAGCGCTGGCCGAGCGCGTCGCGCCGCGTTGAACAGCGGCGGGGCCAAGCCCCCGCGACAGCGCAAACCGCATGGTCTGATTAAGATGCGCCGGCCATTCAAAAAACCGGAGACACCATGTTCGACACCGCGATCGCAGGCAGCCTGCCCAAACCGGCCTGGCTGGCCGAAACCGAAAAACTCTGGCCCCAGTGGAAAACACAAGGCCCCGAGCTGCAACAGGCCAAGGCCGACGCCACGCTGTTGTGGATCAAGGCGCAGGAAGACGCGGGCCTGGACGTGATCGGCGACGGCGAGCAGGCGCGGCAGCACTTTGTGCACGGTTTTGTGGAGCAGGTCGAAGGCATCGACTTCGAGCACAAGGTCACCATGGGCATCCGCAACAACCGCTACGACGCGCAGGTGCCGCAAGTGGTGGCGCCGCTGCGCCTCAAGGGCCGCGTGCACGCGTTTGAAGCGCAGCTCGCGCGCAAGCACACCAAGAAAAAACTCAAGTTCACCCTGCCCGGCCCCATGACCATCGTGGACACCGTGGCCGACCGTTTTTACGGCGACAAGGTGAAGATGGCCATGGCTTTTGCCGAGCTGCTCAACCAGGAAGCGCTGGCGCTGCAGGCCGATGGCGTGGACATCATCCAGTTTGACGAACCCGCCTTCAACGTCTACATGCAGGACGCCGCCGACTGGGGCGTGGCCGCGCTCGAAGTGGCCGCGCGCGGCCTCACCTGCACCACCGCGGTCCACATCTGCTATGGCTACGGCATCAAGGCCAACGTGGACTGGAAACAGACCCTGGGCGAAGAGTGGCGCCAGTACGAGCAGGTGTTCCCGGCGCTGGCAAAAAGCAGCATCAACCAGGTGAGCCTGGAGTGTTTCCAATCGCACGTGCCGCCCGAGCTGATGCAGTTGCTCGAAGGCAAGGACGTGATGGTGGGTGTGATCGACGTGGCCAGCGACGTGATCGAAACGCCAGAACAGGTGGCCGACACCATCGGCCTCGCGCTGAAATACGTGCCCAAGCAACACCTGATCGCCTGCACCAACTGCGGTCTCGCGCCCATGAGCCGCGAAGTGGCCATGGCCAAGCTCGAAGCGCTCGCACAGGGCGCCGCGCTGGCGCGCCAACGCTACGGGGTCTGACATGCGCGCGCCCCTGCCACCGGCCGATCTGGCCGACCTGGGCCTGTGCCCCATTCGCATGCGCCACCTGGTGGGCGTGTTTCAAGCCGACGTGGACCGTGGCCGCCTGCCTGGCGCCGTGTTGGTGGTGGCGCGGCATGGCCGCATTGCGCTGATGGAATCGGTGGGCAAGCTGGACCCGGCGCGCGACGTGCCCATGGCGCTGGACGCTGTGTTCCGCATCTACTCCATGACCAAGCCCATCGTGTCGGTGGCGGTGATGAAGTTGGTCGAACAAGGCCGCTTGAAACTGGCCGACCCGGTGCACCTGCACCTGAGCGAGTTCGCGAACCAGCAGGTGGCCGTGCAGACGCCCGACGGCACGACACTGCGCCCGGTGCAACGCGCGGCCACGGTGCAGGACCTGCTGCGCCACACCGCCGGCCTCACCTACGAGTTCCTCGGCGACTCGTCTGTGCAGCAGATGTACCGACGGGAGAGCATGGGTTCGCGCGCGCGCAGCAACGCCGAGTTCAGCCAGACGCTCGCCGCCCTGCCGCTGATGTTCGAACCCGGCAGCGTGTGGGCCTACAGCCGCGCCACCGATGTGCTGGGCCGGTTGATCGAAGTGATCACGGGCCAGCCACTCGCCGAGCACCTGCAGCAGGCCATCCTGGCACCGCTGGGCATGAACGACACCGCCTTTGTGGTGCCCGAGGCCGACCACCCCCGCATCGCCGAAGCGTTTGTGCACGACCCGGACGGCGGCATTCCCATGCGCCTGATCGATCCGCGCGAGACGCCGGCGCTGCACAGCGGTGGCGGCGGCCTCATGTCCACCGCAGCCGACTACGCGCGCTTCCTGCAGTTCATGTTGAACAAGGGCGAACTCGGCGGCGTGCGCCTGCTCGGGCCGCGCACGGTGGACTTCATGACGGCCGACCACCTGGGCACCATTCCGGGAGACCCGTCGCGGCTGCCACCGGGCCACGGCTTCGGCCTGGGCTTTGCGGTGCGCACCGCCGCCGGCCTGGCGCCCATGCCGGGCTCGGTGGGCACGTTCCACTGGAGCGGCATCGGCGGCACCAGCTTCTTTGTCGATCCGGCCGAACAACTCTTCGGCATCTTCCTGGCACAAGCGCCGAACCAGCGCGAACACTACCGGGCGATCTTCCGCACGCTGGCGTATGCGGCTTTGGTGGATTGACAGGACAGGCTGCGCATGACGCTGAGGAGCACGGTGGAGCTGCGGCAACTGGCGCTGGACGCACGGATCGGAACGTACCGCTCGGGCGACTCGGTGCCCGATCAACATCTGCTCGACCTCACGCTGTCCATCGATCCCACCCTGGTGTTGATCGAACAGGACGGCATGGCGATGGTGTTCGATTACGACCCGCTGGTGACCGAGATCGTTCGGCTGGCGCGCGACGTTCACTACGAAACCCAGGAGCGCCTGGCGACGCGCATTGCTCACGCGTGTGCAGCTTGTCCGCAGGTTGAAGCGGTGGCCATCGTGCTGAGCAAGTCGCCGGTGCACGCCGGAACGGGATCGCTGGGTGTTCGGCTGGTGGTGGACGGCGCCGATCTCGCGCGGCTGCGGCCAGCGCCGGGCTGAGTTCCGTTATTTGTAGCTGGCCCGCTGGTCGCTGAAGCGCCTCACGCGCCGGCGCCAGGCGCGGTAACTGCCGGGCGCGAGGTGGGTGCGCATCAGCGCCTTGACCTCGTCGGGGCCCAGGCCATGGAGGCCCCGGATCTGCTCGAAGCTCACTTCGTCGCTGAGCGCCATCTGGATGATTTCGCCGATCGTGCCGGCGTCAAGCGGTGGTCGCTTCAAGGTTTTTCCGCAGCAGCCGGCGGTTGCCAGCGAAAGAACATCGGATAGACCTTCTCCACCACCGGGCCGTTGAAGTCCCAGGCCAGGCACTGGCCCAGGTGCACCGGCGGGCTGCCGTCGGCGGGTGGGGCGAAGGACGCCGAGCGTGTTTGAAACGCGGCGGTGGCCAGGTTGAACAGCAGCTCGCGCAGGTGCGTACAACCCTGAATGCCGCCGAGGTGGCGCTGGATGGTGTGGCGCCAGCCTTTGCCCAGCACCTCGCCCACCATGCCCTGCATGGGCGCCATGGCTTCGGGGCACGGCCCGTGCGGGTGTGCGTCCATGGCCACCGCGATCTCGCGGATCACCATGGTGTCGTCCACCGTGACACGCAGGTGCATGTGGTGCACCGGCTCACCGGCCTCCCAGCGGCGTTCGCCCTGGATCTCGAAGCTGTGCGGCTTGCTGTCGTGCAGCGTGCCTTCGATGTCCCACAGGCCGTCGTCACGTTGATAGCCGCGGTACTCGACGCGGCGGGTGTGCATGGGGGTGGGGGGGGGGGGGGGGGGCAGGGGCAAAACGGTTTCTCCAACAGGGCATTCAATGTGGTGATTTTCGGGCATCGGAGGCGGTGGCACACTGACCCTTCCAACGACCCGGAGACACGGCATGTCACACGACCACGATCACGATCACCCCCACGAACACGCACCCGCCTGGAAGCACGACGGCGTGCGCGTGGTACCGGGCAACCAACTCGACGGCAACGTGCCTTCAACGCCCGGCATGGACCGCAAGGCCGCGATCAACTTCGCGCGGGTGGGGGCGCAAAAACTCTGGGCCGGCACCGTCACCATCCACCCCGACGCCAAGACCGGCGCCCATCACCATGGGCCGCTGGAGAGCGTGATCTACGTGGTGAAGGGCCGCGCGCGCATGCGCTGGGGCGAGCAGCTGGAGTTCACCGCCGAGGCCGGCCCGGGCGATTTCATCTACGTGCCGCCGTTTGTGCCGCATCAGGAGATCAACGCCAGCGCCACCGAGGTGCTGGAGTGCGTGCTGTGCCGCAGCGATGGGCAGGCGGTGGCGGTCAACCTGGACATCGCGCCGGTGGAGAAACCCGAGCAGGTGCTGTGGGTCGATCCCACGCACCCGACCGGCGCCGTCTGAGCCTCAGCCTCTGACCGCGGCTTCCAGCGCCAGCGCGGCGCTGAGCGCCTTGGCATCGCGCCAGCGCGGCCCGATCACCGTCACACCCACCGGCATGCCGTGGCGGCCCACGCCGGTGGGCACGTGGACGCAGGGCACACCCAACAGGCTCCACAGGCGGCTGAAGATCGGGTTGCCGGTGGCGTCCAGCCCGAGCGGCGCTTCGCCGGTGGCGCTCGGTGCGATCAACACGTCCACCTGGCTCATCAGGCTCTCGATCTCGCCGCGCGCATGGATGGCCAGCGCGTGGGCGGCAGCCAGACGCTCCCCGGTCACGGCCGCGCCGCCGGCCAGCACCTCGGCAAAGGCCGGGCTGAACAGGCTGGCCTGGTGGTTGCGCTCGGGCGCAAACGCAGCCCAGGCCTCGAAGCCCATGATGTCCATCTGCGCCTGCGCCAGACCGGCCCAGGCGCCCGGCACCACCGCCTCGACCAGGCGTGTACCGAGCTTGTCGAGGTGGTGCGCAGCCCGTTGCAGCGCACGGCGGGCGTCCTCGTCGGCCAGGTCCCAATGCGGTGTGTGGCACACGCCCACACGCCAGCCCTTGATCTGCGCAAACGGCAGCTCAACGCGCGAGAGCGTGCTCACGAAAAACGCGGCGTCGTCCACCGTGCGCGCGAACACGCCGGCGGTGTCCAGCGAGGGCGAGAGCGACTTGATGCCGGCCATGGGCAGCAGGCCAAACGTGGGCTTGTAGCCGACCACGCCGCAGAAGGCCGCGGGCCGGACGATGGAGGCTGCGGTCTGCGTGCCGAAGGCCAGCGGCACCATGCCGGCCGCCACCGCCGCGGCCGAGCCGCTGGACGAACCGCCCGGGGTGCGCGGTGCGTCAGCCGCTGCGCGCGGATTGCGCGTGACGCCGGGCTTGAAGGTGGCGAACTCGGTGGTCACGGTCTTGCCCATGACCACACCACCGGCCTCGCGCACGCTGGCCACCACGGCCGCGTCCACCGCCGGGCGGTGCCCCGCGTAGATCGGCGAGCCGTAGGTGGTGGGCATGTCGGCGGTGTCGATGAGGTCTTTCACCGCGACGGGCACACCCATCAGTGCGCCCTGAGCGCCGGCACGATCGACCGCTTGCGCCTGCGCGATCACCTGCGTGGCGTCGAAGTGTTGCCAGGCCAGGATGCCGGGCTCCAGCGCCTCGATGCGTTCCACCAATGCCCGCGCCACCGCCTCCGCGCTGACTTCGCGCCGCGCCACCCGCGCGGCGATGTCGCGCGCCGACCAGTCGTCCATCTTCTGCATGCCCTTGCCTTCCGCTTTCGGGCCGAACAGCCGACCCGCCAGCCCCGCATTCTGCGGGTCGCGCGGCGGGAGGAGAGCCACTGAAGTGACATGCGCAACGGGCCTTGCTGTCGATGCACCGTCACGCGCCGGTACGATGCGCGCATGAACTACGAACAGATCCTCCTCGAACAAGCCGAAGCCTTCGCCCTGCACCTGGGCGAGCGCATCGACCAGATGCCTGAGCGCGACGACAGCCACCGTGCGCTGGCCACCGCCTTCGCTTGCGAACTCGGCATCGAACACGCCTACGCCCTGCGCATCCTGTTTGCCACCGGCGCACAAAACGCGGCCTGCGCGATGCTGCATGTGCAATACGACGCGCTGGTGCGCGCCGCCTGGTACGCCTATGTGGCCAGCGACGCCGACTTCCAGGCCATGCTCGATCCGGACAGCGGCTTCAGCCTGCCGCACACCGGGCGCATGGTGCATGGCCTGAAAGAACAGCTGGCGGGCGAGCCACAGCTGGCCGGTCTGGTGAAGCCCCTGCTGGCCCTGAACGACGCGTACACCGCTGCCTTGGCCGACTTTGAACACGGCGGCATCAACCCGATGCACCGCACCGGCTCGGGTTTCCCGGTGGACCTGTTCGACACCGTCGTGCGCTGCTCCAACGGCCTCATGTACCTGGCTTTCCGCCTGCTCGCCCGGCAAGGCCCCGCCAGCGATTTCATCCAGCACATCGACGGGTCCCTGGCGGGCTTTGAAGAGGCGCTGCCGATGCCCTGTTTTCAGGGTCCTTCGAAGGCGGGCTGAGTCAGCGCGGCTGGCGCTGGATGCGGATGGATTGCACCGTGCCGGAGCGGATGCGCACCGTGGCCATCAGGTTGCCGGGGCCACGGTCGTAAATCCAGTCGTCGATCTGCTGGCACGGCACGGCGCTGCTGGCGAACGGCTCGGGCACGGGCACCAGTGATTTGTTCTGGAACACCGGCGCGCAGAAGCTGTCCTGCAGCTGGGGCCGACCGCATTTCTGCAGCAGCGAAACACGCGAGTCGCCCTCTTCCACCGTGCCGCCACTGCAGCGCAGCGCGTCGGCGTGCGCGGGCAACGACAGCCAGGCGACAACAGCCAACAACCCCAGACGACCCCGCAAACCCATGTCAATCTCCCGCAATCAAGGCTATGCAGTGTGCCGCGCGTGTGTGTCTGGATTGTGTGTGCGGACCACACGCTGTGTCACCCGGCGGCCGGCGGCGCCGCCACTCACCAGAGTGCGGAGTCGCGCATGTCCTGCACTTTGCGGCGGTTGCGGGTGCGCCAGACGCTCAGGCCGTAGAACAGCGCCCCCACCAACAACACGGTGGCCACCGACAGCTCGCCCAAACTCAGGTGGCGACCCAACCAGACCGACATCAGCCACGACAAGCCGAGCAGGCTCACGGCAATCGCTGCGGCAGCCAGGGCTATGTACGGTAAGGAACGCAACATGAAGGGTGGGGCTCGGGTGTTCTCGGGGACATGCGCCCGCCAGGGCGGGCACGGGACGGGCAGATGGGCGGCGCTGGATCCCGGGCTTTGCATTCTCGCACCAAGGCGCGGGATTGCGTCACTACACTCTCCCCTCCTCGTGCGCGCCGTTGGCCGCACGCGACCAGCCTGAAAAATGGCCACCCAAGAACGACACAAGGGCGATAGACCGACGATGGATTTGCTGATTCTGGTGCTGCTCGGGGTTTCGGGCGTGTGGTTTGTTCGCTCGGTCGAACAAAGGCGTCGGGTGGCCCTGCTGGGCAGTTTTCTGGGCAAGTACCAGATTGAAGCGCTGATGGAGAACCTCACCCAGGGCTATTTGCGTGCCCTGGGTGAAGACGATCCGGCACGGCGCGAGCAGATCCTGAACATGCTCGCGGCGGCCGAGCAGTCGGTGGCGCTGCAGTTCGGCAGCTTTGCCACCGAATTTGCACGGCTGGACGAAGAGCCGACACGCGTGAGCACCCTCGGCATGGCAATGCCGTTTGCCACCCGCTTGCTGCCCAAAGCCACGTTCGACGTGCGCGAGGCTTTCCGCATTCACGCACGGGGACTGACCGCAGCAGCCAGCAACGAGCTGCAGCACTCACCCCGGGACAAGGCGTTCACGATGTCGGCCGAGCTGCTCTTGATGCAACACACCTGCCACTGGTTTTGCCGCTCCAAAGCGACCGCCTCGGCGCGCACGCTGCTGCGCCACCAGACGCCTTACGAACAATTGGTGGCCTCGGTGGCCCCGGCCACGCGCCGGGACTACCTGGCGCTGGTGCAGGGCTGAGGCGGCTCAGCCTGCAGCGGGGCGGTTGAGCAAGCCCGCGTCGAGCTGCTGCAGCAGCTCGCGCAGGGATTCGGCGTTCTTCGGGTCCTGCGCGTTGTCGAGTGCGTCCACCAGCACGTCGCGCACCGCATCGGCCGTGACCAGCTCCATGTCCCAGTCGGGGAACAGCCGCTCCCTCACCTCTTCGCCCGAGGTCAGCAACACCACGGTGTGGTGCCGCGGGTCTTTCTTGAGCAATGCGAGCAGCGCAAGCACGCTGTCGCGCGGGCCTTCCAGCCACTGGAAAAAGATGCCGCTGCCGAACACCAGCAGACCTGTGATGCTGCGTGCCGGGTTGTAGCGCCGCGAGGTTTCGATGATCTGGTCCACTGCGGCGGCGTCCACGCCGTCGGTGGCCCGGCTGCAATACACGAGGTTGTAGAGCAGCGGAGCGGTGTGGCCGGGCAGCGGTTCGTCGGCCTGTTCGGTGGGGCGGGTGTTCATGGTTCAGCCCCCCAGACCAGCGAACACGTTCTGAACGTCTTCGTTGGCGTCCAGCGCGGCGAGAAACGCTTCCACCTCCTCCAGGTGCTCGGCGCTCAGGCTGCTCGGGTCGATCGGGTTCTTGGGCTTGTATCCCAGCTTGGCCGAAACCACCGTGAAGCCCTGCGCCGGCAGCGCGCGGCTCACCAGGTCGAGGTCGGTGGGATCGGTGAGGAACACCACCACGCCGTCCTCGTCGGCCGGATGGAAGTCTTGCGCACCGGCCTCGATGGCGGCGAGTTCCGGATCGGCGCCCTTTGTGGCGGCCTCGGCTTCGATGATGCCGAGGTGGTCAAAGTCCCACGACACTGAGCCCGAGGTGCCCAGCTGGCCCTTGCGGAACAGCACGCGCATGTCGGAAGCGGCGCGGTTCACGTTGTCGGTCAGGCACTCGACCATCACCGGCACGCGGTGCGGCGCGAAGCCTTCGTAGATCACATGTTCGAAGTGGACGGTTTCTCCGGTGAGCCCGGCGCCCTTCTTGATGGCGCGGTCCAGCGTTTCCTTGGGCATGGACACCTTGCGCGCCTGCTCCACCACCAGCCGCAAGCGCGAATTCGCCGCCGGGTCGGCGCCGTGGCGAGCAGCAATCATGATGTCTTTGGCCAGCTTGCCGAACAGCCTGCCTTTGGCGTTGGCCGCCAGATCCTTGTGTTTTGCTTTCCACTGCGCGCCCATGGCAATCTTCCTTTGAGTTGACGCGCGAGTTTACGCGCCCGCTATTGAGCGCCGTAGTAAATCCCGCCCACACCGACCACCCGACCCGGCTCCAGCGAGGCCTTGTCGAACAGCCGGCGCAGCGATTGGGCGGGCGTCGTGCTGGCGCGCGCCTCGCGTTGGGCCGACTCGGCCTGGGCCATCGTGACCTCGATGAGCTGGATGAACTGCGCGCGCGACGCCGGATCGGTGCGCAACGCACCCACGCACGCGGGCGACGTGTTCAGGACCAACCCCTCCACCGCAACCCGCATGCAGTCCCTGGCGAAGTCGACCGCCTGGCTGCGCGCCGGTGACGACAACAACAAGCCCGCCAGAAACAGCAACGCCCAGACCCAGGACCGGGAGGCCAGGGGCTGGGCGTTGCGGAAAGCAGCGGGAGAGGGCATGACCCGATTTTCGGGCTTGCCCCCTGCCCGCGCATGACAGAGAAGCACCGCCGGGCCGGCGGCGGCCTCCAGCGGTCAGATCTTCGCGGTGGTGATGTAGCTGTCGTAGCGCCACTCGGAGAAACGGCTCCACAGGACCTGGTCGCGCTGGAAAGCGCGCATGTCCTGGTGAATCTTCTTGAATTCGGGTGACTTGGCTTCGTGCGCGGCAAACACTTCCATCGACGCCTTGAAACCGGCGTCCATGATGGCCTTGGAGAACGGCATGAGCTTGGTGCCACCAGCCACCAGACGCTTCAGCGCGGCGGGGTTCTGGGCATCGTACTTGGCGGTCATGTCGCGAGCGGCCACGGCGCCTGCAGCACGCACGATGGCTTTGTTCTCGGGCGACAGCGCGTCGAAGGCCTTCTTGTTGATGAAGAACTCCAGCTCGGCGCCACCTTCCCACCAGCCGGGGTAGTAGTAGAACGGCGCGACCTTGTTGAAGCCCAAACGCTCGTCGTCGAACGGACCGACGAATTCGGTGGCATCCAGCGTGCCTTTTTCCAGGGCCTGGTACACCTCACCGGCGGGCATGTTCTGCGCCACCACGCCCAGTTTGGCCATGGCTTCCCCGAACAGGCCGCCACCCATGCGCATCTTCAGTCCCTTGAGGTCGGCCACGGTCTTGATTTCCTTGCGGTACCAGCCACCCATCTGGGTGCCCGTGTTGCCGGAGCTCATGGAGACGATGTTGAACTTGCCGTAGAACTCGTCCATCAGCTTGCGGCCGTTGCCGTGCTCCATCCAGGCGTCCATGTGGCGCGCGGTCAGGCCGAAAGGCACCGCACAGCCGAATGCAAAGATGGCGTCCTTGCCGGTGAAGTAGTACGGCGCGGTTTGCGCCATTTCAATCGTGTTGTCCTGGATCGCATCCACCACGCCGAAAGCCGGCACGATGTCGCCTGCGGCGTGCACGGACACCTCGAACTTGCCGCCCGACAGCGCCTTGACGGTCTCGGAAAACTTCTCGGCCGAACCAAAGATGGTCGGCAGTGATTTCGGGAAGCTCGACGCCAGGCGCCAGCGAACAGCGGCCTGAGCATGCACGGCGGGGGCAATACCGGTTGTCAACACGCCGGCGATGCCAGCGTTCTTGATCAAGGAACGACGATCCATTGGAAAAATCTCCTGTACTGGTTGGAAGGAAACAGAAAACCGTGCGATGGTCTTGATGGAGCCAAAGGCCCAGCTCGGTGACGCATCTTTGTGACGGCAGACTCCGCCGCAAACGTCGGCACAAACAAAAAAGCCCTCGTGACCGAGGGCTTCGTTGCCAAGCAAGTGCTTGATCTGGTTGGTTGCGCGGGCAAGATTTGAACTTGCGACCTTTGGGTTATGAGCCCAACGAGCTACCAGGCTGCTCCACCGCGCGTCAAGCCTTAGATTCTATCACGCTTTGTCGGCGTCTGCCGCTGGCGCAGCATCTTCTGCACGATCAACCAACTCGACGAGTGCCATCGGAGCGTTGTCGCCCACGCGGTAACCCATCTTCAGGATGCGCGTGTAGCCACCGGGACGTGCAGCAAAGCGCGGGCCCAGTTCGTTGAACAGCTTCACGACCACATCGCGGTCACGCAAACGGTCAAAAGCCAGACGGCGGTTAGCCACGGTAGCAACCTTGGCCAGCGTGATCATGGGCTCCACCACGCGGCGAAGTTCTTTCGCCTTGGGCACCGTGGTCTTGATGACTTCGTGCGTCAGCAGCGAATTCATCATGTTGCGAAGCATCGCGAGGCGGTGCTCGCTGGTGCGGTTGAGTTTTCTAAGTCCGTGTCCGTGACGCATTTTTCATCCTTTCAGTTGTTTTGCCCGCAGCCGTGTCAGGTACTGCGAGTTCGTCCGAGGCCGGCTTCCTGCCAGCTTGCGGAATTTCAGTGCTTGTCCAAACCGGCCGGTGGCCAGTTCTCAAGCTTCATGCCCAAGGTCAAGCCGCGCGAAGCGAGCACTTCCTTGATTTCGTTGAGCGACTTGCGACCCAGGTTGGGGGTCTTGAGCAACTCGTTTTCGGTGCGCTGAATCAGGTCACCGATGTAATAGATGTTCTCGGCCTTGAGGCAGTTGGCCGAACGCACGGTGAGCTCCAGCTCATCGACGGGACGCAACAGGATCGGATCGAACTGCTGCGAGCTGCGCTGGGCAGGGGCTTCGAAGTTGAGTTCGGCGCCTTCAAGTTGAGCGAACACAGCCAACTGTTCAACCAGAATCTTGGCCGAGGCGCGAACCGCTTCTTCAGGACCGATGGAGCCGTTGGTCTCGATCTCGAGAACCAGCTTGTCCAGATCGGTGCGCTGCTCGACGCGAGCGCTCTCGACCGTGTAGCTCACGCGCTTGACGGGCGAGAACGACGCGTCCAACACAATACGGCCGATGGAGCGGGCCTGGTCGTCGTTGCGACGCAGGCTGCCCGGCACATAACCACGGCCCTTTTCGACCTTGATCTGCATGTCGAGCTTGGCGCCTGCCGACAGCGTGGCGATCACGTGGCCAGGATTCACGATTTCGACGTCGTGCGGGGTCTGAATGTCGGCTGCGGTCACAAGGCCTTCGCCGTCCTTGCGCAGGCTCAACGTGACTTCGTCGCGGTTGTGGAGCTTGAACACCACGCCCTTGAGGTTCAGGAGCATGTTGACCACGTCTTCCTGGACGCCGTCAATCGACGAGTATTCGTGCACAACACCGGCGATGGTGACTTCGGTCGGCGCGTGGCCGGTCATGGAAGACAACAAAACCCGGCGCAGTGCATTGCCCAGCGTGTGGCCGTAGCCGCGCTCGAAAGGCTCAAGCGTGACTTTGGCTTTGTTGGCCGAGACTTGCTCGACGTTGATGGTTTTGGGCTTCAGCAGATTGTTCAGCATTCAAACTTCCTTCAGTACCCTCGGCTCGTTACACCGATAAGGCAGATGGAGCATGGCCCGGCCGCACCCGCAAAGGTGCCTGCCGGGAACGAAATTAACGGGAATACAGTTCGACGATCAACGATTCGTTGACGTCAGAGGCGAACTCGTCGCGGTCAGGCGACTTCTTGAACACGCCTTCGACCTTTTCCACCGACACGTCCACCCAGGCGGGGAAACCGATCTGCTTGGCCAACTCCATGGCTTCCAGCACACGGCCCTGCTTCTTCGACTTCTCGCGAACCGCGATGACGTCGCCGGCCTTGACCGAGTACGAAGGGATGTTGACCGACTTGCCGTTCACCAGGATCGCCTTGTGCGACACGATCTGGCGGGCTTCGGCACGGGTGGAAGCAAAACCCATGCGGAACACGACGTTGTCCAGGCGGGCTTCCAGCAGGAACAACAGGTTCGCACCGGTGTTGCCGCGGCGGCGATCGGCTTCTGCGAAGTAACGGCGGAACTGGCGTTCCAGCACACCGTAGGTGCGCTTGACCTTCTGCTTCTCGCGCAGTTGCACGCCGAAGTCGGAAGTGCGCTGGCCCGAGGTGCGGCCGTGCTGGCCAGGCTTGGAGTCGAACTTGGCCTTGTCGCTGATCGAGCGGCGCGCGCTCTTGAGCAACAGGTCGGAGCCTTCACGGCGGGAGAGTTTGGCCTTGGGGCCGAGGTAACGTGCCACGTTGATGTCCTTGTGTTTCTGCCGCAACCGACATCAAACGATGTCATTGCGGGAGCCACTCCTCGAATGAAGTGGCGGTGGGCTTAGCAAAAAATGCCACCGCAGGCAACTGAGGTGGCGCTCGAAAAAAAGCTTTCCATTGTACCGCGAGAGCGGTACCGCCTCAAATGCGGCGGCGTTTCTGCGGACGGCAGCCGTTGTGTGGAACGGGCGTCACGTCAGAGATGGAATTGATGCGGATACCGAGAGCGCCCAGAGCGCGCACCGACGATTCGCGACCAGGACCAGGACCCTTGATCTCGACATCCAGGTTCTTGATGCCTTGTTCAATGGCAGCGCGACCAGCCACTTCCGAAGCCACTTGGGCTGCGAACGGCGTGGATTTGCGCGAGCCTTTGAAGCCCTGACCACCCGACGAAGCCCACGACAGTGCATTGCCCTGGCGATCGGTGATCGTGATGATGGTGTTGTTGAACGAAGCGTGCACGTGAGCGATACCGTCGGCAATGTTCTTGCGGACTTTCTTGCGAACGCGTGCGGATGCGCTGGTGGAGGGTGACTTGGCCATGGGGATCCTTCGAACCGATTACTTCTTCAGCGACTGGGCTGCCTTGCGGGGACCTTTGCGCGTGCGCGCGTTGGTCTTCGTGCGCTGACCGCGCAGTGGCAGGCCACGGCGGTGGCGGAAACCGCGGTAGCAACCAATGTCCATCAATCGCTTGATGTTCATGGTCGTCTCGCGGCGGAGGTCGCCTTCGATCGTGAACGTGCCGACCTGGTCGCGAACTTTTTCAAGTTCCGCGTCGCTCAGGTCTTTGATCTTCTTCGTGTAGTCGATGCCACAGGCTTCGCAAATCTTGCGAGCGCGGGTGCGACCGATACCGAAAATTGCCGTCAAGCCGATTTCAGCGTGCTTGTGCGGCGGAATGTTGATGCCTGCAATACGAGCCATGATGGTCCTCTAAACTTCAATCAGCCTTGACGCTGCTTATGACGCGGATCGGTGCAAATGACTCGCACAACACCGTGCCGCTTGATGATCTTGCAGTTGCGGCACATTTTTTTGACCGAAGCCGAAACTCTCATAGTCTTCTCCTAGATATTCCAAAAAATATTCAACAACCAACCACTCACTTCGAGCGAAAAACAATCCGCGCCCGGGTGAGGTCGTAGGGCGTGAGCTCTACTTTGACTTTGTCGCCTGGCAAGATGCGGATGTAATGCATCCTCATCTTGCCGCTGATGTGCCCCAGTACGACATGACCGTTTTCGAGCTTGACCCTGAAGGTCGCATTGGGGAGGTTTTCAACCACCTCCCCCTGCATCTCGATCACGTCGTCCTTGGACATACAAACCAATCAACTACCGGGTGAAGTCTTGAAGTTGGCCTTTTTCAGCAGCGAGTCGTACTGCTGCGACATCATGTAATTCTGTACTTGTGCCATGAAATCCATGGTCACCACAACAATGATCAGCAGTGAAGTTCCGCCGAAGTAAAACGGCACGTTGTACTTCAGGATCAGGAACTCCGGCAGCAGGCAGACAGCGGTGATGTACACAGCGCCAGCCAGCGTCAACCTCAGCAAAATCTTGTCGATGTAACGAGCCGTCTGATCACCAGGACGGATCCCGGGAATGAAGGCACCGCTTTTCTTCAAGTTGTCGGCCGTCTCGCGGCTGTTGAACACGAGCGCCGTATAGAAAAAGCAGAAGAAGATGATCGCGGTCGCGTACAGGGCCACATAAATCGGCTGACCGGGCGACAACGCTGAAGCGATGTCACGCAACCACCGCGTGGAATCACCCGTGCTCACCCAGCTCACGACCGTGGTCGGCAGCAGGATGATCGACGAAGCGAAGATCGGAGGGATCACACCCGCCATATTCAGCTTCAGAGGCAGGTGCGAAGACTGGCCACCGTACACCTTGTTGCCCACTTGGCGACGCGCGTAATTGACCAAAATCTTGCGCTGACCGCGTTCGACGAAGACCACGAAGTAAGTCACAAGAACGACCAACAAGATGATGAAGATCGCAACCAGGATGTTCATGGCGCCGGTACGAACCAGCTCCAGCAACCCGCCCACCGCACTCGGCAGGCCCGCGGCAATACCGGCAAAGATCAGGATCGAAATACCGTTGCCCAAGCCACGCTCGGTGATTTGCTCACCCAGCCACATCAGAAACATCGTTCCGGCCACCAAGCTCACCACGGCGGTCAGGCGGAAACCCATACCGGGATCGATGACCAACCCGGCCTGCCCTTCCAAAGCAAGCGCAATGCCCATCGCCTGGAAGATGGCCAGTGCCAACGTGCCATAGCGAGTGTATTGCGTGATCTTGCGACGACCGGCTTCACCCTCTTTCTTCAACTGCTCGAACGTGGGCACCACGTAGGTCATCAGCTGCATGATGATCGACGCCGAGATGTACGGCATGATCCCCAGCGCGAACACCGCGAACCGCGACAGCGATCCGCCCGAGAACATGTTGAACAGGCTCAGAATGCCGCCGGCTTGCCCCTTGAACAGCTGCTCAAGTTGCGCGGGGTCAATGCCCGGCACGGGGATGTGCGCACCAATGCGGTACACCACCAAGGCGAGCAGCAAGAAAACCAGCCGGCGACGCAAGTCGCCGTACTTGCCGGTTTTTGCCAGAGACGTGGATCCAGTTGCCACAGGTCGGTTCCGTCGCGTTCCGGTCAGGCGATCGAGCCGCCAGCGGCTTCGATCACAGCTTTGGCGCCCGCAGTCACCGTCACGTCCTTGAAGGACACGGCACGCGTGAGTTCACCCGTCTTGATGACCTTGACGCGCTTGGCCAGGTGCGGCACGAGGCCTGCCTGCTTGAGCACGAGCATGTCCACATCGGCCACGTTGAGTGCGCTGATGTCGGTCAACGTGACTTCGGCGTTGAACTGAAGCTGGGTCGACTTGAAACCGCGCTTGGGCAAGCGGCGCTGCAGAGGCATTTGACCGCCTTCGAAGCCCACCTTGTGGTAGCCGCCCGAACGGGACTTTTGACCTTTGTGGCCACGACCTGCGGTCTTGCCCAGGCCGGAGCCGATACCGCGACCCACGCGACGCTTGGCGTGCTTGGAGCCTTCAGAGGGCTTGATGGTGTTGAGTTGCATGTCCGTGACTCCGATCAGAGTACTTTGACCAGATAGCTGATCTTGTTGATCATGCCGCGCACGGCAGGCGTGTCCTGCAGCTCGCTGGTGCTGTTGAGTTTGCGCAGGCCCAGGCCGCGCACAGTGTCGCGGTGGGATTGCTTGGTTCCGATGGGGCTGCGCACCAACTGAACCTTGACGGTGTTTTGAGTGGTCATGATCGCTCCAATCAACCCAGGATGTCTTCAACGGACTTGCCACGCTTGGCAGCCACATCGGACGGGGTGGTTGAATTCTTCAGGGCGTCCAGCGTGGCACGCACCAGGTTGTAGGGATTGCTCGAGCCATGGCTTTTGGCCACGACGTCGGTGATGCCGAGCACTTCAAACACAGCACGCATCGGGCCGCCAGCGATGATGCCGGTACCTTTGGAAGCGGGCAGCATCATGACGTTGGAAGCGCCGTGTTCGCCATGCACGCTGTGGTGCAAGGAACCGTTCTTGAGCGACACCTTGATCATGTTGCGTCGAGCGGCTTCCATGGCCTTCTGCACGGCCACCGGCACTTCACGCGCCTTGCCCTTGCCCATGCCCACTCGGCCATCGCCATCGCCAACGACAGTCAGTGCTGCGAAACCGAGGATGCGACCGCCCTTGACCACCTTGGTCACGCGGTTGATCGCGATCATCTTTTCGCGCAAACCGTCTTCGTTCGCTTCGTTCTTGATGTTTGCCGTAAATTTAGCCATTTTGTGGTTTCCGTTTGATCAGAACTGCAGGCCGGCTTCGCGGGCGGCGTCTGCCAGGGCTTTCACCCGACCGTGGTAGGCAAAACCGGAGCGGTCAAAAGCCACCTTTTCGATGCCGGCGGCCTTGGCCTTCTCGGCGATGCGCTTGCCGATCAGGGCCGCAGCGGCGGCATTGCCACCCTTGCCGGCGCCGCCGATCTGGGCACGCACTTCGGCTTCTGCCGTGGAGGCCGATGCCAGCACCTTGGCGCCGTCGTCGGAGATGACGTTGGCGTAGATGTGCAGGTTGGTGCGGGTCACGCTCAGGCGGACAGCGCCTTGCTGCGCAATGCGGATCCGCGTTTGGCGGGCGCGGCGCAGACGTTGCTCTTTTTTGGTCAACATGATCCTGATCCTTATTTCTTCTTGGTTTCCTTGATCACGACCTTTTCATCCGCATAACGGATGCCCTTGCCTTTGTAGGGCTCGGGGGGGCGCACGGCCCGCACTTCGGAAGCGACCTGACCAACACGCTGACGGTCCGAACCCTTGATCAGGATTTCGGTCGGCGTCGGCGTTTCCACCTTGATACCGGCAGGCATGTCCATCACCACCGGGTGGGAGTAACCCACCGTGAGGTTCAGCTTGGTGCCTTGTGCCTGGGCCTTGTAGCCCACGCCCAGCAGCGTGAGCTTCTTCTCGAAGCCCTTGCTGACGCCATTGACCATGTTGTTGACCAGCTGACGCATGGTGCCCGACATGGCGTTGGCTTCGCGGGACTCGTTCACGGGAACGAAAGTCAGCGCGCCGTTGTTGCTTTCGACCTTGACCAGCGCGTTTTGCGCCAGCGCCAAAGCACCCAGGGTGCCCTTGACGTTGATCAGATCGTCTTTGACGGCGATCTCGACCCCGGCAGGGATGGAGACCGGCAGTTTTCCAATACGTGACATTAATTGCTCCTCAATGCCCGCATCAGGCGACGTAACACAGGACTTCGCCGCCGACACCGGTGGCGCGAGCCTTGCGATCGGTCATCACGCCCTGGGGCGTGGTGACGATGGCCACACCCAGGCCGTTCTGGACCTGGGGGATGGCGTTGCGACCGCGGTAAACGCGCAGGCCGGGACGGCTCACACGCTCGATGCGCTCGATCACGGGACGGCCAGCGTAGTACTTCAAGGCGATTTCGAGTTCGCTCTTGCCGTCGTTGTTCTTGACCTGGAATCCGTCGATGTAGCCTTCGTCTTTGAGGACTTGGGCGATCGCGGCTTTGACCTTGGAGGCCGGCATCGACACGGTGGACTTCTCGACCATCTGCGCGTTGCGGATGCGGGTCAACATGTCGGCGATAGGATCACTCATGCTCATGTGGGGTTCTCCTAGGGCTTACCAGCTGGCTTTGGTGATGCCGGGGATTTCTCCGGCAAACGCCATTTCACGGACCTTGGCGCGAGCCAGGCCGAAGTGAGCGAAGGTGCCACGCGGACGACCGGTGATCTCGCAGCGGTTGCGCTGGCGGGTCGGGTTCGAGTTGCGGGGCAGCTTCTGCAGACCCAAGCGGGCCGCATCGCGCTCTTCGTCGGATTTCTTGACGTCGTTGGCGACGGCTTTGAATTCGTTGTATTTCTTGGCGAACTTGGCGGCGAGTTTCTCGCGCTTGAGTTCACGTTGCAGTAGTGCTTGTTTAGCCACGCGCCACCTCAGTTCTTGAACGGGAAACGGAAACCAGCCAGAAGAGCCTTGCACTCTTCGTCGTTCTTGGCGGTCGTCGTGATGCTGATGTTGAGACCGCGCAAGGCGTCAACCTTGTCGTACTCGATCTCAGGGAAGATGATCTGTTCTTTAACGCCGACGTTGTAGTTGCCGCGGCCGTCAAATGAGCGACCGGAGATACCACGGAAGTCACGCACACGGGGCAAAGCCACGGTGACGAAACGGTCCAGGAATTCGTACATCTTGGCGCCGCGCAGGGTCACCATGCAGCCGATGGCCTGTTGTTCGCGGATCTTGAAACCGGCGATGGCCTTGCGGGCCTTGGTCACTACAGGCTTCTGGCCGGCGATCTTGGTCAGGTCGCCCACGGCGTTGTCCATGACTTTCTTGTCGGCAACGGCTTCGCTCACGCCCATGTTCAGCGTGATCTTGGTGATGCGGGGCACCTCCATGATCGACTTGTAGCCGAACTTCTCCACCAGGCTGGGCGCGATGGTGTCGCGGAAAATGTCTTGCAAACGTGCCATGGTCATGCCGCCTTGATTTCTTCGCCGCTGGACTTGAAGACGCGCACTTTCTTGCCGTCAGCCAGGAGCTTGATGCCCACGCGATCTGCCTTGCCCGTGGCGCCATTGAAGATGGCGATGTTGGACTGGTGGATGGGCATGGTTTTTTCGATGATGCCGCCGGTCACACCCTTCATGGGGTTCGGCTTGGCGTGCTTCTTGACGATGTTCACGCCTTCGACGAGCACCTTGCTGTCGTCGGCACGGAGCACGACCTTGCCGCGCTTGCCCTTGTCGCGACCTGCGATCACGATGACTTCGTCACCACTGCGAATCTTGTTCATGATGATTCCTCAGAGAACCTCGGGCGCCAGCGACACGATCTTCATGAACTTTTCGGTGCGCAGCTCGCGCGTCACCGGTCCGAAGATGCGGGTGCCGATGGGCTCCAGCTTGGCGTTGAGCAACACTGCTGCGTTGCCGTCGAATTTGATGAGAGCGCCGTCTTGACGACGGATGCCCTTGGCGGTGCGAACCACCACAGCGTTGTAAACCTCGCCTTTTTTGACGCGGCCACGGGGCGCTGCTTCTTTGATGGTGACCTTGATGACGTCGCCCACGCTGGCGTAACGCCGCTTGGAGCCGCCGAGCACCTTGATGCACATCACGGACTTGGCACCCGTGTTGTCGGCAACATCGAGTCGAGATTGCGTTTGGATCATTTGATTTAAGTCCCAACTTGAATCCCCCCAGCCACCACGGCCGGGAGTGATCAGTCTTGGGCCCGTCGTCGAGAACCGAAGTGACTGGAAGCCGCTTCAACTCTGTCCGAATGGGCAGATTGCCTCGCTTTTTTTAGAGCGAAGCCGCGCAGTATCACATGGTTTCAGCGGACTGTCAACGCAGTGGCCTGTAAAAAACCCCCTAAATCACGCTGGCCACTGGCAGATAGCGGGTGCACAGGTCCAAAAATGGCTGCAAGGCCGGGTCCGAGCCCAGCTCTTGCTGAAGGATCTCGGCCACGGCGGGCGCCAGCCGCGCGGCCTGGGCGGCGTCGAGGAACAGGATGCGAGAGCGCCGCGCAAGCACGTCTTCCACCGTCTGGGCATGCTCGAAGCGCGCGGCGTAGCGCACCATGGCTTCGGTCAAGCCGGCGCCCAGAGCGTTGCTCCTGCCCTGGCAGGCATTCACTTGCGCCGCCTCGGAACCATACAGATGCAGGCCCGGCGCAGCGTGCAAGGGCGTTGCGGGGCTGGCCACAGCGGCACCGTTGAGCACATGCGCTGCGCTCTGGCCGCCTGCGCGCCTGGGCAAGAGCTGGCTGGCGAAGCAGCGTTCGAGCACGTCTTCGGCCATGGCGCGGTAGGTGGTCCATTTGCCCCCGGTCACGGTGACCAGGCCGTTGGGATCGACCACGATGGTATGTTCGCGCGACAGCACTTTGGTGCCGCCCTCCGCGACGGCAGGCGTGGCGACCAGGGGGCGCAAACCCACCCAGATGCTTTTAATGTCTTCGCGTCGCACCGGTCGGCTCAACGCCTGGCTGGCCTCGCTGAGGATGAAATCGAGCTCTTCGGCAAAGGCATCGGGCTCGCGCGGCAGGTCGCGACGCGGCGTGTCGGTGGTGCCCAGCACCAGCTTGCCCAGCCACGGCACGGCGAACAGCACACGGCCGTCGCGCGTCTTGGGCACCAGCAGCGCGTGGCCGCCGGGCATGAAGTCGCGGTCCACCACCACGTGCACGCCCTGACTCGGACTGACCATGTGCGAAGGCGTGCCCGGGTTGGCGGGCGGCCGGGTGTGGTCGCGCAGGGCATCGACCCAGACGCCGGTGGCGTTGACCACGCAACGGGCCTGCAACTGCAACGTAGCGCCGCCCAGCCGGTCTGTCACGTCCAGCGACGACAGGGGAGCGGCGGCGCCGGCGAGCTGGCGCACCGCCGTCACTTCGGCGTAGTTCAAAACATGGGCACCCGCGGCCTCGGCACTGCGGGCCAAGGCCAGCGCCAGACGCGCATCATCAAACTGGCCGTCCCAGTACTTGACGCCGCCGCGCAAGCCCTTCGGGTTCACACCGGGCAAGGCCTGCAGGGTCTGCCCGCGGCTGAGGAATTCGGTGCGACCGAGCCCGGCACTGCCGGCCAGCAGGTCGTAAAGCTTCAGCCCGACGCCGTAGAAAGGGGTCTGCCACCAGTGGTAGGACGGCATGACGAAGGGCAGCGGCTGCGCCAGATGCGGCGCGATGCGGAGCACCGTGGCGCGCTCGGCCAACGCTTCGCGCACCAGCGCCAGGTTGCCCTGCGCGAGGTAGCGCACGCCGCCGTGCAACAGCTTGGTGGAACGGGACGAGGTGCCGCCAGCGAAGTCGTGCGACTCCAGCAGCACGACCGAAAAACCACGCAGTGCGGCGTCGAGCGCCACGCCCAGACCGGTGGCACCACCCCCGACGACCGCCAGGTCGTACACACCGTGGCGGGGCAGCGATTCAAGCAGGTCTGCGCGTTTCATGAAGAGGTTGGTAGCCCCCTGCAACAGGGCAGTGCAGAGGGCAGGTTGCTACAAAAACCGATGCATCACATCAGCGTGCCTTGCCATTCTTCCATGCGTTGAGCAGCTGGTCGTAGGCAATGGTCTCTCCCTTGGGCTTCTCGTTCGCCAGCTTTTTCCAGGGCGCGGCCTTGTCGCTCAGGTACTTGGCGGGATCGCCCTTGGGGTTGAGCTTGGGCGCGCAGCGTTCCATGCCCGCGCGCTCCAGGCGGCTCATGACCTGGTCCATCTGCTCGGCCAGGTTGTCCATCGCCACCTGCGGCGTCTTCTCGCCCGTCACGGCCTGCGCCACGTTCTGCCACCAGAGCTGCGCGAGCTTGGGGTAGTCGGGCACGTTGGTGCCGGTGGGTGTCCAGGCCACGCGGGCCGGGCTGCGGTAGAACTCGACCAGACCACCCAGCTTGGGCGCCAGATCGGTCATGGCCTTGCTCTGGATGTCGCTCTCGCGGATCGGCGTGAGTCCGACGATGGTTTTCTTCAGCGAGGTGGTCTTGGCGGTCACGAACTGAGCGTAGAGCCAGGCAGCTGCCGTCTTGTTCTCGTCGTGGCCGTTGAAGAACGACCACGAACCCACGTCCTGGTAGCCGTTCTGCATGCCCTGCTTCCAGTACGGGCCGTTCGGCCCGGGCGCCATGCGCCACTTGGGCGTGCCGTCGGCGTTGACCACCGGCAGGCCGGGCTTGGTCATGTCGGCGGTGAAGGCGGTGTACCAGAAGATCTGCTGTGCGATCTGGCCTTGGGCAGGCACCGGGCCGGCTTCGCCGAAGGTCATGCCAGTGGCTTCCTTGGGCGCGTACTTCTTCATCCAGTCGATGTATTTGGTGAGCGCGTACACGGCGGCCGGCGAGTTGGTGGCGCCCCCGCGCGAGACGCTGGCACCCAGCGGCGTGCAGCCGTCGGCGCTGGCGCGGATGCCCCACTCGTCCACGGGCTTGCCGTTGGGGATGCCGATGTCGGCGGTGCCGGCCATCGAGAGCCAGGCGTCGGTGAAGCGCCAGCCCAGCGACGGGTCTTTCTTGCCGTAGTCCATGTGGCCGTAGATCGGCTTGCCGTCGATGGTCTTGACGTCTTCGCTGAAGAAGGCGGCAATGTCCTCATACGCGCTCCAGTTCAGCGGCACGCCCAGGTCGTAGCCGTACTTGGCCTTGAACTTGTCCTTGAGGTCTTGCCGCGCGAACAGGTCGGCGCGGAACCAGTACAGGTTGGCGAACTGCTGGTCGGGCAGTTGGTAGAGCTTGCCGTCGGGCGCGGTGGTGAAGCTGGTGCCGATGAAGTCCTTGATGTCCAGGCCCGGGTTGGTGTACTCCTTGCCCTTGCCGGCCATGTAGTCGGTCAGGTTCATCATCTTGCCGTAGCGGTAGTGCGTGCCGATCAGGTCCGAGTCGCTGATCCAGCCGTCGTAGATCGACTTGCCCGACTGCATCGAGGTCTGCAGTTTTTCAACCACGTCACCCTCTTGAATCAGGTCGTGCTTGACGGTGATGCCGGTGATCTCGGCGAAGGCCTTGGCCAAGGTCTTGCTCTCGTATTCGTGCGTGGTGATGGTCTCCGACACCACCGAAATTTCCTTCACGCCCTTGGCCTTGAGCTTGGCTGCGGCGTCGATGAACCACTTCATCTCGGCGGCCTGCTGGGCCTTGGTGAGGGTCGATGGCTGGAACTCGCTGTCGATCCACTTCTTGGCGGCGGCCTCGTCGGCCCAGGCGGGCAAGGAGCCCATGGCGAGCAAGGCTGCCAGGGCCAGTGGTGTGTGTCGCAATCTCATGTTTGTCTCCTCGATCGGTGTGCTTCCCCGGTGTGTGACAGGTCTCGGCCCCGGGGAAGCAACGGGCCGAATACCGAAGACCATGACGCGATCAGCCCTTGCGCAGCGCCAGCACCAGCCAGGCCATGGACGCGATGAAGGAGATCCAAATGCTGGGCTCCTGCTCCAGCGAGAGCCACTGCGTGAGCCAGCCCGCCAGACCGATGAAGGCCAGGTTGATGTAGGCCGCACCGAGCAGGCCGATGAAGAGCCGGTCGCCGCGCGTGGTGACCATGGGCAGGAAGCCCTTGCGCTCGACGGTGGGCGACTTGATTTCCCACACGGTCATGCCGATGAGCATGAGCGCGATGCAGGTGAAGAAAACGGCCACCGGGGTGGTCCAGACCATCCACATGAACATCTCAGACCCTTCCCATGGCAAAGCCCTTGGCGATGTAGTGCCGCACGAACCAGATGACGATCGCGCCCGGCACGATGGTGAGCACCCCCGCCGCGGCCAGCGTGGCCCAATCCATGCCGCTGGCACTCACGGTGCGCGTCATGGTGGCCACGATGGGCTTGGCGTTCACGCTGGTGAGCGTGCGCGCCAGCAGCAGTTCGACCCAGCTGAACATGAAGCAGAAGAACGCCGCCACGCCCACGCCGGCCTTGATCAGCGGCAGGAAGATGGTGAAAAAGAAGCGCGGGAAGCTGTAGCCGTCGATGTAGGCGGTCTCGTCGATCTCGCGCGGAATGCCGCTCATGAAGCCTTCCAGAATCCACACCGCCAGCGGCACGTTGAACAGCAGGTGCGCCATGGCCACGGCGATGTGCGTGTCCATCAGGCCGAGCGTGGTGTAGAGCTGGAAGAACGGCAGCAGGAACACCGCGGGCGGCGTCATGCGGTTGGTGAGCAACCAGAAGAACACGTGCTTGTCGCCCAGGAAGCGGTAGCGCGAGAACGCATAGGCCGCCGGCAGCGCCACGGTGAGCGAGATCACTGTGTTGATGCCCACGTAGATCAGGCTGTTGATGTAACCCGAGTACCACGACGGGTCGGTGAAGATCGTCATGTAGTTGGCCCAGGTGAAATCGGCCGGCCACAACGTGAACGAGGACAGGATTTCCTGGTTCGTCTTGAAGCTCATGTTCACCATCCAGTAGATGGGCAACAAGGCAAAGATCAGATAGGCGAAGAGAAACAGGGTGCGTTTCCTGAAGCGGCGCTCAACCATGGTTGGCCCCCTTTCGCACGGCTTGAAGATCAGTCACGAGCCTGCTCCTTCTGGGTCGTGCCCAGGCTCTGCATCCAGTTGTAGAGCACGAAGCAGAACAGCAGGATGATGAAGAAATAGATGAGGGAGAAAGCAGCGGCAGGACCCACGTCGAACTGGCCTACGGCCTTGGTGGTGAGGTACTGCGAGAGGAAGGTGGTGGCGTTGCCGGGGCCGCCGCCGGTGAGCACGAAGGGCTCGGTGTAGATCATGAAGCTGTCCATGAAGCGCAGCAGCACCGCGATCATGAGCACGCCGCGCATCTTGGGCAGCTGGATGTAGCGGAACACCGCCCACTTGCTCGCGCCGTCGATGCTGGCCGCCTGGTAGTAGGCATCGGGGATGCTGCGCAAGCCGGCGAAGGCCAGCAGCGCCACCAGCGGCGTCCAGTGCCACACGTCCATGGCGAGCACCGTCCACCAGGCGTGTGACGAGTTGCCGGTGTAGCTGTATTCAATGCCGGCCTGCTGCAAGTAGTAGCCCAGCGGCCCGATGTCGGCGCGACCGAAGATCTGCCAGATGGTGCCCACTACGTTCCAGGGAATCAGCAGCGAGAGCGCCACCAGCACCAGCACAGCGGACGACTTCCAGCCCTGCGCCGGCATGGACAGCGCCAGCGCGATGCCCAGCGGAATTTCCACCAGCAGCACCGCCAGCGAGAACTGGATCTGCCGCCACAGCGCGAGGTGCAGTTCTTCGTCGCGCATCACGGCGGCAAACCATTCGGTGCCGACGAACACGCGACGATCGGGCGAGAAGATGTCCTGCACCGAGTAGTTCACCACCGTCATCAGCGGCAGGATGGCCGAGAAGGCCACGCAGACGATGACCGGCAGCACAAGGAACCAGGCTTTCTGGTTCACGGGTTTGGTGGTTGTGCTCATGCTGTGAGTACCTCGTCTTGGTAGAAGCAGGTGTGCTCACCGAGCACCCGCAGGTGCACGGTCTCGCCCACTGCCGGTGCGGCGGCCTCGGGCGCAAGGCGGCACTTGAGCCGGTGTTCGCCCGCCTCGCAGGTCACCATCACGTAGGTGCCGATGTCCTGCACGCGCGTCACACGGGCGGGCAGCGTGTTGGGCTCGCCGGCCTGGCCGAGCGCGAGGTACTCGGGGCGAATGCCGAGCTTCAGCGCGCCCTCGGGCAGCACCCGGCCGTTTGTCAGTGCAAACGGGTGGTCCAGCACCACCAGGCCGCCGCGCACGCTGGTCGCGGGCAGAAAGTTCATGCCCGGTGAACCGATGAAGTGGCCCACGAAGGTGTGCGCCGGCCGCTCGAACAGCGCCTCGGCCGCGCCGACCTGCACCGCGCGTCCGCGCGTCATCACAACCACCTCGTCGGCAAAGGTCAGCGCTTCCACCTGGTCGTGCGTCACGTAGATCAGCGTGAGCTTGAGCTCGTGGTGGATCTGCTTGAGCTTGCGCCGCAGCTGCCATTTCAGGTGCGGGTCGATCACGGTCAGCGGCTCGTCGAACAGCACGGCCGACACGTCCGAGCGCACCAGGCCACGGCCGAGCGAGATCTTCTGTTTCTGGTCGGCGCTCAGACCCGCAGCGCGCATGTCGAGCTGGTGGCTCATCTCCAGCATCTCGGCGATGCGCCCCACCTGCGCCTTGATCTCGGCCTCAGGCACCTTGCGGTTCTTCAGCGGGAACGCGAGGTTCTGCGCCACCGTCATGGTGTCGTAGATCACCGGGAACTGGAACACCTGCGCGATGTTGCGCTGCTGCGGGCTCTGGCGCGTCATGTCGCGGCCGTCGAACTGCACCGTGCCTTGTGACGGCACCAGCAGGCCCGAGATGATGTTGAGCATGGTGGTCTTGCCGCAGCCCGAAGGGCCGAGCAACGCATACGCACCGCCGTCCTCGAACGTCATCTTCAGCGGCAACAGTGCGTAGTCCTCATCCTTCGTCGGATGCGGCTTGTAGGCGTGCGCGAGGTCAAGTTCGATGCGTGCCATCAGTGCGCCCTCCCCGGCCGCGCCGGTGCGCGCACCAGCGGGCCATCGGCGTCAAAGACAAACAGGCTGTCGGGCTGCAGGTACAGCGTGATCGGGTCGCCCAGCGGGCACACGTGCACGCCCGTGAGCTGCGCCACCAGCTCGCCCACGCCGGTGTGCACGTGCACAAACGTATCCGACCCGGCAATCTCCGCCAGCTCCACGCGCCCGGGCAGGGCCACGTCGCCGGGCCGCTGCGTCACGCGCAGACCGCCGGCGCGCAGGCCCAGCGTGAGGCGCTGAGGTGCGTCGGCCGGCAACGCCAGCGACCACACCTCGCCGCCCTCCACCCGCACGCCACCCGCCACCGCCTCGGCGGCCATCAGGTTCATCGGCGGGTCGCTGAAGGCGCGTGCCACGCGGATGTTCTTGGGCGTGTGGAACACCTCGGCCGTCGGGCCGTATTGCAGCAGTTCGCCGGCATCCATCACCGCGGTGTACCCGCCCAGCAGCAGCGCCTCAGCGGGCTCGGTGGTGGCGTACACCACGGTGGAATCGCCCGTGGCGAACAACTGCGTGAGTTCCTCGCGCAGCTCTTCGCGCAGCTTGTAGTCCAGGTTCACCAGCGGCTCGTCAAACAACATCAGGGGCGCCTGTTTGGCCAGCGCGCGCGCCAGCGCCACGCGCTGCTGCTGGCCGCCCGAGAGCTCGGCCGGAAGGCGGTCCAGGAACATGTCGATGTGCAGGCGAGCGGCGATGTCGCGCACCCTCTGGTCAACGTCCCGATCGCCGCGCAGACGCATGGGCGAGGCGATGTTCTGCGCCACCGTCATCGAGGGGTAATTGACGAACTGCTGGTAGACCATGGCCACGTTGCGCTGGCGCACCGACATGCGCGTCACGTCCACACCGTCCACCAACACGCGGCCGGTGGTGGCCACGTCCAGCCCTGCCATCACACGCATCAGGCTGGTCTTGCCGGCCTGCGTGGCGCCGAGCAGCACCGTGACCGCGCCGGGGGCCAGGCTCAGGCTTTGGGGGTAGAGGTGGACGGCAGGCCCGACGGTCTTGCCCACGTGCTCCAGAGAAAGCTGCATTCGAATCCCAGTGTGAAAAATCGCACACCCATGATCGGATGGCATTTCGTTTGCGGGATTCTATTGTTCGTTTATGTTCGTTTATGTTCGGTATTTACCCTGACGGGGGCCAAAAAGAATTCCGTTATGTTCGGGTGGCCCCGTTTTCCCGCGACCACCGATGAACCTCACCCCCCGCCACACCGAACTCCTCGACGAAGTGCGCGCCCACGGCCCGCAGACCATCGAAGCCCTGGCCGAACGCTTCGGCGTCACGCTGCAAACGGTGCGCCGCGACGTGCAGCGCCTGGCCGAGGCGGGTTTTCTCTCGCGTTTTCACGGCGGCGTGCGCCTGCCCGGCTCCACCACCGAGAACATCGCCTACCGCCAGCGCCAGGCCATGCAGTCCGACGCCAAGACACGCATTGCCCGCGCCGTGGCGCGGCGCGTGCCCAACGGCTGCTCGTTGATCATGAACATCGGCACCACCATCGAGGCGGTGGCGCGCGAGCTGCAGCACCACCGCGGTCTGCGCGTGATCACCAACAACCTGCACATCGCCTCGCTCATGAGCACCCACCCCGACTGCGAAGTGATAGTGGCCGGCGGCGTGGTGCGCGGTGCCGACCAAGGCATCGTGGGTGAAGCCACGGTGGATTTCATGCGCCAGTTCAAGGTCGACATCGGCCTGATCGGCATCAGCGGCATCGAGGCCGACGGCTCGCTGCGCGACTTCGACTACCGCGAGGTCAAGGTCGCGCGCGCCATCGTCGAACAATCGCGCGAGGTCTGGCTTGCGGCCGACCACAGCAAGTTCAACCGGCCGGCCATGGTGGAGCTCGCGCGGCTGGACGACATCGACGTGGTGTTCACCGACCAACCACCGCCGCCGCCGTTTGACGACCTGCTCGCTGCGGGCAATGTGGAGTGCGTGCTTGCGGGCATCGACACCCCGAACGACGCGGCCATCGCCTGACCTTTTTCCGAAAGCCGAGATGACCTACCTGCTCGCCCTGGATCAGGGCACCTCCAGTTCGCGCAGCATTGTTTTCGACCGTGCCGGCCGCGTCGTGACCATGGCGCAGCGCGAGTTCCGCCAGATCTACCCGCAGCCCGGCTGGGTCGAGCACGACCCGCGCGACCTGTGGACCACCCAGTTGGAGACGGCGCGCGAGGCTTTGAAACAGGCGAACCTTCGCGCCGACCAGATCCATGCCGTGGGCATCACCAACCAGCGCGAGACCACCGTGGTGTGGAACCGCAAGACCGGTGAACCGGTCTACAACGCCATCGTCTGGCAGGACCGCCGGGCAGAGGCCACCTGCGCCGAGCTGCGCGAACGGGGGATGAACGACACCGTGCTGCGGAAAACCGGCCTGCGCATCGACGCCTACTTCTCCGGCACCAAACTCAAGTGGATCCTGGACAACGTGGCTGGCGCGCGCGCGCAGGCCGAGCGCGGCGAACTCGCCTTCGGCACGGTGGACAGCTGGCTGATCTGGCAACTCACCGGCGGCGTGCGGCATGTGACCGACGTGAGCAACGCCTCGCGCACCATGCTGTTCAACGTACACACCCGCCAGTGGGACGACGAGCTGCTGGCGCTGCTCGACATTCCGAAAAGCCTGATGCCCGAGGCCCTGCCGTCGAGCGCGCACTTCGGCGAGATGAAGGCCGAGTGGCTGGGCGCACCGCTGGAAATCGGCGGCGTGGCCGGCGACCAGCAAAGCGCCCTCTTCGGCCAGGCTTGCTTCACCGCCGGCATGGCCAAGAACACCTACGGTACCGGCTGCTTCATGCTCATGCACACCGGCGAGCGCTTCCAGATCAGCCAGAACGGCCTGATCACCACCGCCACGGCCCAGCCTGCAGGCGCTCCGCAATACGCTTTGGAGGGCAGCGTGTTCATCGGCGGTGCGGTGGTGCAGTGGCTGCGCGACGGCCTGCGCGCCATCCAGTCCAGCAGCGAGGTGCAGTCGCTCGCGGAGAGCGTGCCCGACGCGGGCGGCGTGGTGCTGGTACCGGCCTTCACCGGCCTGGGCGCGCCCTACTGGCAGCCCGACACGCGCGGCAGCATCACCGGCCTCACGCGCGGCACCACCATCGCGCACATCGCACGCGCCGCGCTCGAAAGCATCGCGTTCCAGAGCGCCGCCCTGCTCGACGCCATGAGCCTCGACGCGGTGGCCGCCGGCGGCGTGCCAGTGAGCGAGCTGCGGGTGGACGGGGGCGCCTGCGTGAACGACCTGCTGATGCAGATCCAGGCCGACCTGCTGGGCATCCCGGTGGTGCGCCCGGCGGTGATCGAGACCACCGCGCTGGGCGCAGCGTATCTGGCCGGTCTGCACACCGGCCTGTATGGCGGGCTGGACGAACTCTCGAAGCAGTGGCGCGCCGAGCGCACCTTCCACCCCACGCTCTCACGCGAGCACGCGGCGGAAAAAATGGCGCAGTGGGAACATGCGGTGAGACAGACCGTCGCACCCTGAAGCCGCGGTTGGATGCGCGCGACAATGGCGCGATGAACACCTCCACCCACCCCACCATCACCTTCATCGGCGGCGGCAACATGGCCAGCGCCATCGTCGGCGGCCTGCTCCGCCAAGATCATCCGGCCAGCGCCATGCAGATCGTCGAGCCCTGGGACGAACAGCGCACCAAGCTCGCGCAGCAGTTCCCCGGCGTCTCACTCCTCGCCGCCGCCAGCGCGGATCTGCGCCCCTCGGACCTCGTGGTCTGGGCCGTGAAGCCGCAAACCTTCAAAGACGCCGCCCTCGCCAGCCAGCCGCATCTGGGCGACGCGCTGCACCTCAGCGTGGCCGCCGGCATCACCAGCGACAGCATGGCCGGCTGGCTGCAGACCCAGCGCATCGTGCGCGCCATGCCCAACACACCGGCGCTGGTGGGCCTGGGCATGACCGGCCTCTTCGCCCGCGACGGCGCCAGTGCCGACGACCGCGCCTTGGTGGAGGCTGTGGTGAAGACCACCGGCGAGCTGGTGTGGGTGAGCGCCGAGCAACAACTGGACGCGGTCACCGCACTCTCGGGCTCGGGCCCTGCCTACGTGTTCTATTTCCTGGAAGCCATGCGTGACGCCGGCACCCGCATGGGCCTGCCGCCCGAGGTGGCCTACCAGCTCGCTGTCGGCACCTTCATCGGTGCCTCGACCCTGGCGCAGCGCTCGGACGATCCGCCGCAGGTGTTGCGGGAGCGGGTCACCTCCAAGGGCGGCACCACCTACGCTGCGTTGACCTCGATGGAGGCTGCTGGTGTGAAAGCCAAGTTTGAAGAGGCGCTGTTTGCTGCGCAGAAAAGGGCTGAGGAGCTGGGGCGGGAGTTCGGGAAGTAATCCCTTGGCGCTCGGCTCGCGGACGCGGTGCGCTCTGCTCCGCGCCCGCGAGCAAAGTTGGCGAGCGAGGACTGTCAGGTGCCCAAGGGGGTCACCCACGAACGGAAAAATAGAGCAAATCACAGCTACATGTCTACGAATACCACCAGATGGCGAGCACAAAAAGGAGTCCATAAAAGGCTATCCCAATCAGCCACATCCCCTGCCAAGTGATTACCCGCTGACGATTGAGCACAAAGGAGAGCGACCCGGCCCCGGAGTTGATGCTGGCTTCGTTGGTCAACATATTTTAACCCCGCCATCTGCCGAAGCTCATCAGCGGAATGACCACCTTGGCAGTGAGTATGAGTACGAGATCGATCACTTCCATTTCGAACAACCCCCGACCATTTGCTCATCCGAATGGCCGCTTCTGGCCGTTGGCTGTCATCCTACTGCGCCACACCCGGCTGGGTGCACACCCACTCGCTACACCGTCCACGGACGCGGTGCGCTCTGCACAGCGTCTGCCCCGCGGTACGAATCAAATGCCCGACAGCACGGCATCCATGGCCGACACCAGGGCGCTGGCCTGCGTTGCCACGTTGTCCACCGGTCGGCGCAAATCTTTGGCGGGCAGGGGAGCGGCATAGTGCGCCAGCGCGTGCAAGCGCTTGCCTTTGACCATGATGACCGGACACAGTGTGGGCGGCACCTTGGTGCCTGAGCTGAGCACAGCCAGCGGCATGGTCAGCCGCGTGGCAAGGGCATCGAGCAGATCGCTCTGTATCAGGACCACGTAGGGAATGCCGTCGGCAGCGCTGCGGCTGGGGTTGGCGTAGACGTCGTGCTGCGGCATCGGCTGTTCACCACGGGCGCAGGTCTTCACCCGGGATGCCGAGCGTCTCAAACCGGGTGTTCTGGGCTTCGATCCAGTCACCGAACTCGGCTTCAAACGCCTTCCTGCGCGCAGCCCGGGTGGTCTTGCCGCTGCTGGCCTGCAGGGCCATGAAATGTTCAGCCGAGAGGATCACGGTGTCGATGTGGCCGGCCTTTTCCACGAAGACCGGCTCGCGCTTGGCTTGTGCGCAGAGGCTGCCAAATCGATTCTTGGCTTCGGTAGCGGTGACTCGCATGGCGCGCTCCTAGATCAATTGGCCATTTTTGCCATTGATAGGACAAGACGAACGCAACACATCGCGATCAAACCAAGCCGAGCACCACGCCAACAAACACCGTGAACCCCAACCAGTGGTTCAGCCGGAAGGCCTTGAAGCAGCCGTCGCGGCCGCGGTCCTTGATGAGCTGAAAATGCCACGCCACCTGGGCCAGCGCCACCACCAGCATGGCGCCCCAAACCCAGGGGTTCACCACCATCCAGAGCGCCGCCGTCCAGACCGCGAGAAACACGAGGTAGAACGCGGTGACCGCCGGCACGTCGTACGCACCCAGCGTGATGGCCGAGGTCTTCATGCCGATGCGCAGGTCGTCGTCGCGGTCGACCATGGCGTATTCGGTGTCGTAGGCCAGCACCCAGAACAGGTTGCCCAGCAGCAGCACCCAGGCCAACAGCGGCACCTGCGCCTGCACGGCAGCAAACGCCATGGGCACACCAAAGCTGAAGGCCACGCCGAGCACGGCTTGCGGCATCGACACAAATCGCTTGGCGTACGGGTAGGCCAGCGTGATGGCCAGCGCCGCGAACGACATGAGTACCGTGAGGGTGTTGGTGGTGAGCACCAGCGCAAACGCGGCCAGCGCGAGCACCGCACCCACCGCCAAGGCTTCGCGCGTGGACACCTTGCCGGACGTGACCGGGCGCTGCGCGGTGCGCTTCACGTGTTTGTCGAACTCGCGGTCGGCCACGTCGTTCACGCAGCAGCCGGCGCTGCGCATGAGGATGGTGCCGAGCACGAACACGGCCAGCAGGTGCCAGCCGGGAAAGCCGCCGGCGGCCACCCACAGCGCGGCCAGCGATGGCCAGAGCAGCAGCAGCCAGCCGGCCGGGCGGTTCCAGCGGATCAGGTCAAGGTACAGCGACAGGCGCGAAGGCGCGTGGGACGTTGCGGCGACCATGATCCGTTGATCACTCCTCAAGAATCGAACGCAGCATCCACGCGGTCTGCTCGTGCACCGTGAGGCGCTGCGTCAGCAGGTCGGCCGTGGGCTCGTCGCCTGCCTTGTCCACCACGGGAAACAACTCACGCGCCGTGCGTGCCACCGCTTCGTGGCCCTGCACCAGGATGCGCACCATCTCCATGGCCTTGGGCGGCGTGGCGGGCGCGTCGGGCACCGAGCTGAGCTTGCTGAACTGGGCGTAGCTGCCGGGGGCGTCGTGGCCCAGCGAGCGGATGCGTTCGGCCACCGGGTCCACGGCGGTCCAGAGCTCGGTGTACTGCGTCATGAACAGGGTGTGCAGCGAGGTGAACATCGGCCCGGTCACATTCCAGTGGAAGTTGTGCGTGGTCAGGTACAGCGTGTAGGTGTCGGCCAGCAGCTTGGACAGGCCTTTTGCAATCGCCGCGCGGTCCTTCTCATTGATGCCGATGTTGATGCTGGGCGCGCTGACTTTGCTGGCGGTTTTGGCCATGAAGAACTCCTGAGGGAAGGTTGAAAAAACAAAAAATCAAGAGAGGCGTTTGACGCCCGGAAGTTCGCAGGCGTAGATGGCGTTGCGCAGCTCGGCAATGGCCTCGTAGCGCGTGAAGCTGCGCCGCCAAGCCAGCACCACGCGCCGCGTGGGCGCCTCGCCCTCGAACGGGAGGTAGCGCACATACGACGAGTCGCCAAAGTCCTGCCCCGGCGTGGCGTGGCCTTCCAGCGCCGACGACGGCACCGACAGGCGCGGCACCAGCGTCACGCCCATGCCGGCGGCCACCATGTGCTTGATGGTCTCCAGCGACGAGCCTTCAAAGCTCTTGCGGATGCCTTCGGCGTCGTTGGAGAAACGCGCGAACTCGGGGCAGACCTCGAGCACGTGGTCGCGGAAACAGTGGCCCGTGCCCAGCAGGAGCATGGTCTCGCGCTTGAGCTCTTCGTTGGTGATGTGGCCTTGTTTGGCCAGCGGGTGGGTGTGCGGCACGGCGGCGAGAAAGGGCTCGTCGTACAGCGCGGCGATCGCCAGGTTGGTGTCGGGAAACGGCTCGGCCAGGATGGCGCAATCGATCTCGCCCAGGCGCAGTTGTTCGAGCAGCTTCACCGTGAAGTTCTCCTGCAGCATCAGCGGCATCTGCGGCGTGCGGTCGATCACGTGGCGCACCAGATCGGGCAGCAAATACGGGCCGATGGTGTAGATGACGCCGAGCTTGAGCGGGCCGGCCAGCGGGTCCTTGCCGCGCTTGGCGATCTCCTTGATGGCCGCCGCCTGCTCCAGCACGGTCTGCGCCTGGCGCACGATCTCTTCGCCCAGCGGGGTCACGCTGATCTCGCTGGCGTTGCGCTCGAAGATCTTGAGCTCCAGCTCGTCTTCGAGCTTCTTGATGGCCACCGACAAGGTGGGCTGCGAAACGAAGCAGGCCTCGGCCGCCTTGCCGAAGTGCTTTTCCCGGGCCACGGCCACGATGTATTTGAGTTCGGTCAGCGTCATGGTGCGTATTGTGAGGTGTCACGCCATCGGGCAACAAGCCTGGGCCGGTGAACCGATGGTGGCCATGGCAGGCCTTGAACAGACTCGATGCATCGCCAACCACCCAGGACCCGGACCATGCGTCGACACGCCCCATCACCCTCCGCCCGCTGCCTTGGCAGCCTGATCGCGCTGCTGCTGGGCGCATGCGGTGGACAGCCTGACGATCCACCCCAGGCGGTGGACATCGACACCTATGCCGGCACGTGGTTGGGGACGTGTGTTCCCCTGGCGGGACTGCCGGGGTTTCTGCAGTCCGCTCGCCAGGAACTTCAGATCACTCCCCTCGCGTCCGATCGTCTGCGGGTGGAGTCCAACGAACGCCTGTTCCAGTCACCGAACTGCGACACAGGCCTGGGCAACCAGGTGGTGGCCAGCCGTCAGGATGAGCTGGCCTTCGTGGGCAAAGAGAACGTGGACGGCACGCAAGCAGAGCGCTGGCAGGGATCGATCCGCGACGGCGTCACCAACCCGTTGCTGCGTATCGAGGCTGCCCGCCTGTATGGCACCGGAGCGCCACCCGCCAGCGATGCGAACGGACAGCCCACGGGCATCGACCCGCTGCACTGGCTGACCCGCAGTTGAGGACCGCCGTCAGGCCTTGAGAAACTCCGCCTTGCCGCCCAACCAGCGGGCAATGTGTTTTTCCGCCATCTGCGGGTACTCGGCCAGCATCACCGGTGCGGCCTGGCGCGCCCACTCGAGCAAGTGGGTGTCGGTGGCGAGGTCGGCAAAGCGCAGCAGCGGCGCGCCCGACTGGCGCGCGCCCAGAAACTCGCCCGGGCCGCGGATTTCGAGGTCGCGGCGGGCGATTTCGAAACCGTCGTTGGTCTCGGCCATGGCTTTCAAGCGCTCGCGCGCGGTCTCGCCCAGGCGACCACCGTCTGGCGGTGTGTAGAGCAGCACGCAGGCCGAGGCCGCCGCGCCGCGCCCCACGCGGCCGCGCAATTGGTGCAGCTGGCTCAGACCAAAACGCTCGGCGTGCTCGATCACCATCAGCGAGGCGTTGGGCACGTCCACGCCGACCTCGATCACCGTGGTGGAGACCAGCACGCCCATCTGCCCGCCGGTGAACAGCGACATCACCGCCTTCTTCTCGGCCACCGGCATGCGCGAGTGCAGCAAGCCGACCAGGACACCGGGCAACGACTGCGAAAGCTCCGCGTGCGTGGCGGTCGCATTCGACAGGTCCAGCGCCTCGCTCTCCTCGATCAGCGGACACACCCAGTACACCTGCCGACCCTGCGCGAGCTGGCCACGGATGCGCTCAACCACCTCGGCACGGCGGCTGTCCGCCACCACCTTGGTGACGATGGGTGTGCGCCCGGGGGGGAGTTCGTCGATGGTGGAGACGTCGAGGTCGGCGTAGTAGCTCATGGCGAGCGTTCTGGGAATCGGCGTCGCGGTCATCATGAGCAGGTGGGGCTCTTGGGCGGTGGCTTCGACAGGCTCAGCCCGAACGGAAAATTCCTCC
>JBKBWW010000024.1:0-36965 GCA_046314475.1 Hydrogenophaga sp. | reverse complement strand
CCCGGCCGTGCGCGTGGGCGACACCTACGTGTTCGGCGCTGCCTCGGTGCGCCGCGTGGCTGCCGTGAGCCCCACGGCCCTCACATGGACCACCACCGACGGACAGAGCTTTCGCACCGGGCGCGACTTCTTCACTCCCGTGCTGGAGCAGACCTTGCCCGACCGCCGCATCACCAGTCGGCTGAGCGGCCAGCCCGGGGCCCTGTGGCCGTTGAGCGTGGGCAAGAAGGTGAGCTTCGAGGAGACGCGGGTCACCTCGATGACGGTGTTTGAACGCGACATCCAGACGCAGCTGCGCTGGGATTGCGAGGTGGTGGACACACGCGTGAGCCCCGTGCCGGCGGGGGATTTTGATGTCTTCCACGTGGCCTGCAAGGCCTACAGGCCCGGCTTCTTTTTGCCACTGCAAACGGTCACCTGGGACTACGCGCCCTCACTCGGCCACTATGTGCGCCGCACCTGGTTCGAGCGTGGACAACGCCGCCAGAGTGCGCTGGGTGCGGCGCTGCCCGGGCCACTGGCCAGCGCGCCGCGTGTGGCCGCCACGCTGGAACGGCTGCAGCAGGCGCAGCAGCCCTGAAGCCCCTCAGCCGCAACGCACCGGCACTTTGGGCAAGCCCCAGCCAAACACAGGATCGCGCCCGGCCACACCGAGATCGGTCACCGGCACACCGCGGCCATCCAGCCAGTCGGCGCGCGTCAACACACCCTCGAACATCGACTGCGACAGCTGCGCCACGAGAAAGGGCACGGCGTACGAGGTACCACTGCGCAGCCGCACGGCGCCCACCCCGTCGGGCGTGGGCAGCTCCACGCCGGGCAGGGCAAAGTCGACCGTGTTGCCCTGGCTGGCACGCCAGTAGATGCGACCGTCGGCCGACAGTGCCGTGGCGCCCAGCACACCGTCAAGCGCGGCCGGGTGTGCCGGCGGCGCGTTGCGCCCGGCATTGCCCACGGCCGCCGCCACCAGCACACCACGCGCCTGGGTGCGCCGGATCGCGGCGGCGAGCACCAGGTTGTCCGGGCCGGTCAGGCTCATGCCGATCACCTGCGCCCGCTCGGCCACCAACCATTCAAGGCTCTTGACCAGCCCCACGGCATCGGCGGCGAGGGTGCCCGACGGCAGGCGAAAAAAGGGCTCCGCCGCGCGCAGCCTGGCCCGGGGCAACAGCCCGGGCAGCAGCGTGCCGGACTGGCCCACGAGGATCGTGGCCACAGCCGTTCCGTGGGCGGTGTCACCCGTCGCGCGCACATCGGCCACAAAGCGGCGCACGCGCAAGTCGGCGCCTTGCAATGCGGGGAAGCTGGTGTCCACGCCGGAATCCACCATGCCGATGACCTGATCACGCCCGCAGTTGGCGCCGCGCTCGGGCCAGTCCATGCGCCGCATGGGCTCACAGCTTGCGCCTTCGCAAGCGGCCACGTCGGCCTGCGCCAACTGGTAGAGGTGGTGCAGGTCGAACACGCCCGGATCGCGTTCGTTGGCCACCGCCAGGGCGGTGCGCGCATCGATGCCCGGTGGCAACTGCAGGCGCACCACGCGCAAGCCCAGGCCGGCTTGCACACTGGTCTCCACCACGCGCGCACCCCACTGGGCGGCGCGCTGCAGCGCCGCCGGGCTGGGATTGAGCGCAATCAGTTCGTCCGCTTTGAAACGGTCGGCCTGTACCGGCAACTCGGGCTCGCGCGGCCCGGGGTCGGTGTCCTGGCCGCCGGTGCCCGAATCGCTGCCCGCCGACGAAGAACCACCGGCATCGCTGGCGCCCCCGTCATCACCATCGGTGCCGCCATCGTCGCCATCGTCCGCGCGGGCCTGCCCCATCCAAGGCGCACCATCGACCAGAGGCCAGCCGGTGGGTGGCAAGGCGTGCAACAGCAGCGCCAGCGCGAGCAGCCGCCAACCCCGGCGGTTTGGCGTCGAGCGGCGGAGGTGAGAAAGCAGGGACATGGTGAAGTTCGCGTGCGCAAGTTGGGCTGTCAGGGTAAAACACCGCGGGCATCCCGTCAGCCGTGGGGTCGGCGTACACACAACGGTGACCATCACACCTTATTCCACGACCACCGGGAATAAAGCCGCCGCTGCGGCGTTGTCACCCCAACCACCATGCTTGAGTCCGACCCCCGCGCCCAGATCATCAGCCTGCTGCCCCGCTTGCGCCGTTTCGCCAGCGGGCTCACGCACGACGGTCACACAGCCGACGATCTGGTGCAAACCGCCTGCCTGAAAGCCCTGGAGCGCTGGCACCAGTACCAGGCCGACACCAGCTTGGCGAGCTGGATGTTCCGCATCGTACAGACCACCTGGCTCGATGATTACCGAGCCCGACAACGCCAGAAAACCGACACCGACACCGACGCCCTGCCCGACATCGAAGGCGAGGACGGGCGCCAGGTGGTGGAGCGGCGCAGCGACCTGCGCGCGGTGCGCGCGGCGCTGGAGCAGTTGCCGGAAGACCAGCGCGCAGTGCTGATGCTGGTCACCGTGGACGGGCTGTCGTACCAGGAAGCCGCGCTGGCGCTCGACATTCCCATGGGCACGGTGATGAGCCGGCTCTCGCGCGCCCGCATCAAGCTGGCCGACGCGCTGGGAAGGCAAGGAGCCTGAGATGACATTCAACGACGACACCCTGATCGCCTACCTGGACGGGCAGTTGCCTGACGCCGAATACGGGCCTCTGGAGCACGCGCTGAAAGACGATGAAGCCCTGCGCACGCGACTGCAGGCGTTGGCCGACAGCAGCGAACTCGCGCGCCGCGCCTTTGACCCGGTGTTGCTGGAGCCGGTGCCACCGGTGCTGATCGCAGCGATCTGGCGCGCGCCCGATCCGCGCGCGCGGGCTGCTCCTCCCCGAGCGGGGTCGGCACAGCCCACTGGCCTGCTGGCGTGGCTGGGCCTGGCCTCAGGCCCTCGCGCCTGGCCAGCGCTGGCCTCGGTGGTGGTGCTGGGCCTGGGGATGGTGATCGGCTGGCAATTGCTGACACCGGCGAGCGGTTCGCACTGGACGCTGCGCGAAGGTGCACCGGTGAGCGACGAGGCGCTGGCGTTGGCACTGGAGGTGTCACCCAGCGGGCGCGTGCTGCGCACCGCTGGCGGGGCAGTGGAAATCGTGGCCAGCTTCGAGCAGGTGGGCGGTGGGCACTGCCGCGAGTTCAACCGCAACAGCCCGGACGGCTCACTCGACGAGCTGGGCATTGCCTGTCGCAACGCACAGGGCGACTGGCAAATCGAACTGCTGGTTGCCGAAGACCGTCCATCGCAAGACGGACAGGCGGGATACCAGACCGCCAGCAACCAGCAGCACGAGCAGGCGGACGTTTTTCTGCGTGATCGCGTGCGGGGCTTGCCGCTGAGCGAAGCCCAGGAACGGTCGTTGATCGAGGGCGGCTGGGCTCGTTGAACTCAGGTTGGCCGCGCCCGCACCACCACCGCTTCGCGGATCGGCAGGTGGATCAGCGCCGCACCCACCGCCAACACGATGTCGATGTACCAGACCCAGTCGTAGTTGCCAGTGGCCTCAAACACCTGGCCACCCAGCCAGGCGCCCAGGAAGCCGCCCACCTGGTGCGACAGCATCACGAGGCCGAACAGCATGGCCATGTTGCCGGTGCCGAAGAACTTGGCCACCAGCCCCACCGTCGGTGGCACGGTGGACAGGAAGGTCAGGCCCATCACGGCGGCAAAGGTGAGCATCACCGCCTCGGTCTTGGGCGCGAGCAGGAAGATGAGCACGGCCACCGCGCGCGTGGCGTACACCAGCGATAGCAGCGACTTCATGCGCCAGCGGCCCACGGCCCAGCCCATGGCCAGGCTGCCGATGATGTTGAACAGGCCGATGATGCCCAGCGCCCACGCGCCCACCGGCGCGGGCAGACCGCACGCGGCCACCACGCCGGGCAGGTGCGTGGCGAGAAACGCCACATGGAAACCGCAGACGAAAAACCCGGCCGACAGCAACAGATAGCTCGGGTTGGCGAGGGCCTTGCGGATGGCCTCACCCGCGGGCAGCGACACCGGCGCGGGCGCGGCCCCTGCGGCAGCCGCCGGGCCGGGACCACGCAGCACCCAGGCGGCCGGCAACGCCAGCAACACGATCAGCGCCAGCGCCTGCATGGCGCCTGCCCAGCCCAGGCCGAGCGTGAGCGCAGCGGCCAGCGGCGCCATCACGAATTGGCCAAACGAGCCGCCCGCGTTCACGATGCCGGTGGCCATGCCACGCCGCTCGGCTGGCATGAGGCGCGTGGTGGCGGCCATCAGCACCGACGGCCCGGCCATGCCGGCGCCCCCGGCCGAGAGCACGCCGATGGCCAGGATCAGACCCCAGGTGCTCGTCATGAGCGGGGTGATGTACGTGCCGAGCGCCACCAGCAACACACCGGCGAGCAGCACACGCCCGGCGCCGATGCGATCGGCCACGGCGCCAGCGAACGGCTGCGTGAGGCCCCACCAAAGCTGGCCAAAGGCGAACGCCAGGCTGATGCTGCCCACGCCCAGGCCGGTGGCGGTGTTCAGCGGTGAGAGGAAAAAGCCCATGGTCTGCCGTGTGCCCATGGTCAGTGCAAAGGTGCCGGCGGCGGCCAGCAGCACCAGCCACCACACGGCGTGCTTTTGAACATCAGTCTTCATGGTTGTCTTCCTCGTGGAATGCGGCGAGTCCCTGGTCCAGCAGGTCGTGCAACGCAACCACGGTCGCCGGGCCCAGCTTGTCGTTGAGCGCGAGTTGCGCAGTCTTCCAGCGGCGCTGCGCCTGGCGACGCGTCTCGCGCCCGGACTCGGTGATGTGCACCAGGCGGCTGCGCGCATCGGCGCCCTCGCCCATGGCCAGCCAGCCAGCGGCCATCAGCGGCTGCAGGTTCCGCGTGAGGGTGGAGGCGCCCATGTCCATGCGCCGGGCCAGCTCGCCGGGCGCCACGGGGCCGAGCTTGTCCACGTGGGTGAGCAACGAGTATTGGGTGATCTTCAACCCCGATCCACTCAGGTGCTGGTCGTAGTGCTGCGTCACGCGCCGGGTGAGCTGGCGCAGCTTGAAGTTGGTGCAACCCACCGGACCCGGGGCCGAGGTGGACGGTGACGCATGGGTGTCAGTTCTCATGATTTGATTGTATCTACAATGATTGCAACTGCAAACGAAAAGGACACGACATGACCATCGAAGAAACCCAGGCACTCTGGAACCAGCAGTACGACACGATCGTCGAACGCATGAAGGCCGGCGCCGGCGTGGGCCTGGCCAACCCGGCCGACATCGCGGGCCTCACCGGCCTGCAGCAGATGCAGGCCATGCTCGACGGCCAGCTGCCCTACCCCCACATTGCCCACACGCTGGACTTCTCGCTGGTCGAGGTGGGCGAAGGCCGCGCGGTCTTCCAGGGCCAGCCCCAGCTCAAGCACTACAACCCGCTGGGCAGCGTGCACGGCGGCTGGTACGCCACGCTGCTCGACTCGGCACTGGGGTGCGCGGTGCACACCACGCTGCCGGTGGGCCGTGGCTACACCACCGCCGAACTCGGCGTGAACATCGTGCGCGCCGCGTCCCACAAAAGTGGTCCACTGCGCGCCATCGGCACGGTGTTGCACGCAGGTCGACAGCTCGCCACCGCCGAGGCCCGCATCGTGGGCGCCGACGGCAAGCTTTACGCACACGCCACCACCACCTGCCTGGTGTTCGAAGCACCCGCGCGCTGAGTCCAGGCGAAAAAAAGCCCGGCGTACCGGGCTGTTTTTGGGGTGATGCGCGGGCTCAGCCAGCGATCATCACTTCCACACGGCGTGCTTCGGCGTCGTTGCCGGTGCCGGTGGTCTGCTCGGGCTTCTTCAGCTCCATGCTGCTCTCGGCCACGCCCGCGCCCACCAGCGCGTCGCGCACGGCCAGCGCACGTTTCTTGGCCAGCTCGGCATTGAAAGCCGGGTCGCCGGTGGCGTCGTGAAAGCCCGAGAGCACCAGGCGTTTGCCGGCTTTGGCCGCCGCGATCGCATCACCCAGGGCGACCAGGGCGCCAGCGGCCAGATCGGCCTTGCCAGAGGCAAAGTAAAACTTCACCACGCCGTTTTCCACGACCACGCTGGCGTCGTCGCTCATCGCGGTAGCCACAGCGGGCGCGGCGGCTGGCGCAGCGGCCTGGGTGGTGGGTGCAGCACCACGGGATTTGTGAATGCCCAGGCCCACGGCGAAGCCGGTCACCAGCACAATCACCGCCACCAGCAGCACCGCGACCACGCGGTACTCAACTTCGTTATCTTGGGAAGACATGGGAAACACTCCGTGAAAATGGTTGTCTGTTCAATGACCTCCCGGGCGCAGCGCGCCGACCTGTCACAGCGGCGCATCCCTTCGGGCGCTGCGGGATTGTAAATGGCCCCCTCCTCGCCTCCACCCCCTGCCCCACCCCGCACCGTGCGTCCCACCACCTGGGACCCGGCCCAGCGCAACGGCGCTCAGATGATGGCCGACACAATGGCGCAATGGCGCTCGCAAGGCCCACGCCCCGACCTCTGGGTGTTCGCCTACGCCTCGCTCGTATGGCGCCCCGAGTTCACCGCCGCCGAGCAGCGCCTGGCGCGCGTGCACGGCCACCACCGCTGCCTGGAAATGTGGAGCCGCGTCAACCGGGGCACCTTCGAATGTCCCGGCCTCGTGTTCGCGCTCATGCCCGGCGGCAGCTGCTCGGGTCTCGCGCTGCGTGTTCCGCACGACGAGGTGGAAGCCCTGATGCCGCTGCTGTGGGCGCGGGAAATGCCCAACCCGGTCTACGACCCCAAATGGCTGACCTGCCAGACCGAGCAGGGCCCGGTGCACGCTCTGGCTTTCACCCTCTCGCGCCGCAGCCCCAGCCACACCGGCACGCTGAGCGAAGAGCGTTACCGCGACATCTTCAGCCGGTCGTGCGGGCGCTACGGCACCACACTCGACTACGCGCGCCAGACCTTCCACGGTCTGCTGCACCACGGCATTCACGACCGGGCGCTGGGCAAACTGCTCGCGCTGGTCGACGGCACGGATTGACCTGCCGCAAGCTTGGGTCTGGGCCCCACTCCTATACTGAAAACATGAACATCGCCGACCTGCGCAAGAGCTACGAAAAAGCCGAACTTAGCGAGTCCGCTTCCAACGCCGACCCCCTGCTGCAATTCTCGAAATGGCTGGAAGAAGCCATCAGCAGCGAGGTGCCCGAGCCCAACGCCATGACGGTGGCCACGGTGGGCTCCGACCTGAAGCCGAGCACGCGGGTGGTGCTGATCAAGGGCTATGACGAGCGCGGCATCGTCTGGTACACCAACTACGCCAGCCGCAAGGGCCAGGAGCTCGCGGGCAATCCGTTCGCCGCGTTGCAGTTCCACTGGGTCGAGCTTGAACGCGTGGTGCGCATCGAAGGCGCGGTGGAAAAAGTGAGCGACGCCGAGAGCGACGAGTACTTCCACAGCCGCCCACTCGACAGCCGCATCGGCGCCTGGGCCAGCCCGCAGAGCCAGGTGATCGAGGGCCGCACGGTGCTGGTGACCAACGCCGCGAAGTACGGCGCGCAGTTTCTGCTGCAGCCGCCGCGTCCGCCGCACTGGGGCGGCTACCGCCTCAAACCCGAGCGCTGGGAGTTCTGGCAGGGGCGCAAAAGCCGCCTGCACGACCGCTTGCGCTACACCGGGCAGACCGACGGTGGTTGGTTGCGCGAGCGGCTGGCACCCTAAAGGGTTTTGATCGCCTGATCGGCCACCGCACTCAACTGCGCAGCGCCAACCAGCGCTGGTGCGATCTCAGCCAGCGGCACCAGCACAAACGCCCGCTGCGCCATGCGCGGGTGCGGCACCGTCAAGCGGGGTGAATCGATGCGCGCGCCACCAAACAGCAACAGGTCCATGTCGAGCGTGCGCGGCGCATTGCGGTAGGGGCGTTCGCGGCCAGCCCGTTGTTCGATGGCTTGCAGGGCGTCGAGCAAGGCCATTGCGTTGAGGGAGGTCGAGACCTCCGCCACGGCGTTGACGTAGTCGGGGCCGGTGGACTGGATCGGTGCGGTCCGGTACAGGCTGGATGGCCGCACGAGACGGATGCCCGGCGTGTCACCCAGAGCGCTCAGGGCATCGCGCAGGGCCTGTGCGGCGTCGCCCAGATTGGCACCCAGTGCGACGAAGGCCGTGACCTCAGCGCGGTCCACGGCCAACGCGTTCAAACCGGTCCCGGCTCGCCACCGGCGGCGGCACCGCCGGGTTTGCGGCGGCGACGGCGGCGCTTCTTGGCTGGCGCCGAACCGTCGGTGGGCGCGGTCGACTCGGCGCCGTCGTCGGCTTCGCCGCTGTCGTCCTCGTCCCGATCTTCGCCACCCTCGGCGGCCGCGCGGAAACGTGGGTCAGGCGCAAGCGCCTCGGTCGACGCACCGGCATTGGCCGGGTGGTCGTCATCGCTGCGTTTCACGCGCCGCGCCTTGCCTGCCCCGGGCTTGGCCAGGTTGTCGCGGCGCTGCGCGTCCACCATGTCTTCGCGCATGTCGTCACTGGCCATGCTGAAGGTTTCCCACCAGTGGGCCAGCTCTTCTTCGACCTCGCCCACCTGCGCGCGCAGGCGCAGGAAGTCAAAGCCGGCGCGAAAGCGCGCCTGGTCCACCAGGCTGAACGGCGAGGTGCCCACGCGCTTGTCGAAGCGGGGCTGCATCATCCAGATCTCGCGCATGTCGGCACCGAGCTTGCCGCGGCCCGACACGTCGCCGATGCGTGCATCAAACGCCTCGTCCACCGCGTCTTGCAAAGCCGCAAACGGTGGCGGCGGGCGCTGGCCCGGGCGGGCATTCAGTCGCTGGCTCCAGCCCTTGCGCACGTCGGCCCACAGCACGCAGGCGAGCAGGAAACTCGGCGCCACCGGTTTGCCTTCGCCCACGCGGCGGTCGGTGTCCTGCAGGGCGAGCTTCACAAAATCGTCGTCGGCGCGCTGCACCACCACGTCGAGCAGCGGGTAGATGCCGGTGTCCAGGCCCACGGCCTTGAGCTGCGCCACGCTGGCCAGCGCATGGCCGGTCTGCAGCAGCTTGAGCATTTCGTCGAACAGTCGGCTTTGCGGCACATCGAGCAGCAGCTTGCGCGAAGAGGCCAGCGGCTCCAGCGTCTTCGCATCGAACGTGAAACCCAGACCACTGAGCTTGGCGGCAAAACGCACGGCGCGGATGATGCGCACCGGGTCTTCGCGGTAGCGCGTGGCGGCGTCGCCGATCATGCGCAGCGTCTTCTTCTTCGCGTCGCGGATGCCGTGATGGAAGTCGACCACGGTCTGCGACTCGGGGTCGTAGTACATGGCGTTGATGCTGAAGTCGCGGCGGGCAGCGTCGTGCTCGATCGGACCCCACACGTTGTCGCGCAGCACACGGCCGCTGGCGTCCACCGCGTGTTTCATGCCGGCGAGTTCGCCCTTGCTGGTGCGCTCGTTGCCCGCCACCTGCTCGGCGTCGGCGCTGTCCAGGTAGGCGCGGAAGGTCGAGACCTCGATCATTTCGTGTTCGCGGCCGCGGCCGTAGATCACGTGAACGATGCGGAAGCGCCGGCCGATGATGAAAGCGCGGCGGAACAGGCCCTTGACCTGTTCGGGCGTGGCACTGGTGGCCACGTCGAAGTCTTTGGGGCGCAGGCCCAGCAGCAGGTCCCGCACCGCGCCACCCACGATGTAGGCGTCAAAACCGGCTTGTTTGAGGGTGTGCACCACGTCGAGTGCGCGCTGGTCCACCAGCTTGATGTCGATGCCGTGCACCGAGACCGGCACGTCTTCGCGTTTGCCGAACGGGCTGGCGCGGCGTGCGGGAGCCGCTGGCGATTTGCCGAGCAGCCTGTCAATGAATTTCTTGATCATTCGAATAGGTTCAATATGCGCCAGCCCCGTTCCTGGGCAATGGCTTGGAGCCGGGCGTCCGGGTTGGTGGCCACGGGCTCGTGCACTTTTTCCAGCAGCGGCATGTCGTTCATGGAGTCGCTGTAGAAGGTGCTGTGCTGCACGCCGGCCCATTCCAGGCCACGCGCGGCCAGCCATTGTTCCACACGGGCGACCTTGCCCTCGCGAAACGATGGCGTGCCCTGAATCTCGCCGGTGGGCTCACCCCGCTCGTCGGTGGCGAGATCGATGGCAATCAGCTCGTCGACGCCGAAGGCCTGAGCGATCGGGCGGGTGACGAATTCGTTGGTGGCGGTGACGATCACGACCGTGTCGCCTGCGGCCTGGTGGGCACGCACCAGCGACAGCGCCGTGTCCTTGAGCGAGGGCAGGACCACCTCGACCATGAAGCGTTCGTGCGCCTGGCGCGCGGTTTTCAGGCCGCGCTCGCGCACCGCTTCCATGGCGAAACGCACGTAGCGATGAATGTCCAGCGTGCCGGCCTTGTAGTCGGCGTAGAAGCCGTCGTTGGCCTTGGAGAAACTGTCGCCATCGCGCCAACCCAGTTTTACGGTGAATTCGCCCCAGGCGTAATCGGAATCAAACGGGATCAGGGTGTGATCGAGGTCAAAAAGCGCCAGTCTCATTCGTCTTCCAGCATGGATTTGATCAGGGGGATGGTGATGGCGCGCTGGGTGCGCAGCGCGTAGGCGTCGAGCTGGTCCAGCAGCAGCATGAGGCTGGAGAGGTCGCGCGAGAAGCGCCGCAGCATGAAGTCCATCACCTCGTCGCTGAGAAAGACGCCGCGGTCGTCGGCGGCGCGGCGCAGCACACCGCGGCGCTCGGTTTCACCCAGCGCGTGCAGCTGGAACACATGGCCCCAGCCCAGGCGGGTCCGCAGGTCTTCGCGCAGGCGCAAGTCGGCCGGTGGGCAGTTGGCCGCGGCCAGTACCCAGCGCGCCGGGCCGTGTGCCGGGTTCTGCGCGTTCACAAACCAGTTGAACGCCGCCGCCTGCTGGGTGGCGGTGTAGAGGTGGCAGTCGTCGAGCAGCACCACGTCCCAGTGTTCGTCGAACTCGGGCGGATCCAACGTGTCCACATCGATCCAGCCCACGCGGCTGCCGTGCTCGCGCAGGCTTTCACGCACCGCGCGCAGCAGGTGTGTCTTGCCGCTGCCGCTCTCACCCCACACAAACGTGGGCACGGGCGAGCGCATTGGGTTGTGGGCCCAGAGCTTGAGGTGCTCCAGCGCAGCCTCGTTGCCGGCGGGAACAAAGTTGGACAAGGTGGGCACCGGCGCCAGACCAATGTCCAGGGCCATCTGTTTCATGGGGCCGGTGCTCATGACTCGATGGTCCCGTTGTGGGCGCGGGGTACATCGCCCAGGTACATCTGGCTGGCCAAATAGCCGTGTTTGGCGCGGCGGATGGCCACCAACAACACGGCGCTGGCCGGCAAGGCGATCAGCACGCCCACGAATCCGAACAGGTGACCAAAGGCCAGCAGCGCAAAGATGACCGCAATAGGATGCAGGCCGATGCGCTCACCGAGCAGGCGCGGCGTGAGGTACAGGCTCTCGATCAACTGCCCCAGCAGATATACCCCACCCACCAGCGCCACGCCCAGCACGGTCTGGAATTGCAACAGGGCGGCAAACAAAGCCATGACGAGGCCGAGACCAAACCCCAGATACGGCACAAACACCGCCAGCCCGGTGAACACGCCGATGGGCAGCGCCAGATCCAGCCCCACGAGCGCCAGTGCCACCGTGTAGAGCACCGCCAGCACCGCCATGACCAGCAACTGCCCGCGCAGGTACTGGCCCAGCACGCCATCGGTTTCGTTCAGAAAGCTCTGCACGCTCTCGCGCCAGCGGGGTGGAATCAGGTTCTTGGCGCGCGTGACCAGGTTCGTCCAGTCCAGCAGCAGGTAATACGCCACGATGGGCATCAGGAACAGGTTGCCCACCACCGCAGCCAGCGCGCTGCCACCGATGCGCAGCGACGACAGCAGACCGTTGATGAGCTCGCTTTCGTTGCCGGTGATGAGGGTGCGCAGCCATTCGCGCACCTGGGTCACGTCCACCTGCAGGTTGACACCGAAACGGGTGGCCAGCGGCAGCAGCGCCTCGTTCAGGCGAACCAGCAGCAGCGGCACCTGGTCGCGCAGCAGCGGTACCTGCTTGGTGATCACCGGCACGATGAGCAGCATGATGGCCAGCAGCACCAGCATGAGCAGCGCGATGGCCAAACCGGCGCCGAGCCAGCGCGGCACGCGCCGGGCGTGCAGGCGCTCCACCAGCGGGTGCAGCGCGTACGCGAGCACGGCGGCCAGCAGAAAAGGCATGAGCACCGGTGCCAGCAGGGAGAGCAACAAGGCACTCACCACAGCGATCAGGGCCCAGAGCAAGGCGCGGATCTGGTTGGAGGTCAGTGGCATGGAGCGCGAGGGTCGATGAGGCCGCGAGGGCGACCCCTTAAAATCTGGGGCAAATTCTATCGGGCCACTCTCAGGGTACCCGAAAGCCCCCCACCCGCCCAGCGTCCCGCACCAACGTCCGCGCCGCCCACCTCTCCCCACCACCATCGGGCCAGCATTCACATGACCTCTTCCACCACCCCCCTTTCGTACAAAGACGCCGGCGTTGACATCGACGCTGGTGACGCGCTGGTCGAGCGCATCAAGCCGCTGGCCAAAAAGACCATGCGCGAAGGCGTGCTGGCCGGTATTGGTGGCTTCGGCGCGCTGTTTGAAGTGCCCAAGCGCTACAAGGAGCCGGTGCTGGTGAGCGGCACCGACGGCGTGGGCACCAAGCTCAAGCTGGCGTTTGAATGGAACATGCACGACACGGTGGGTATCGACCTGGTGGGCATGAGCGTGAACGACGTGCTGGTGCAAGGTGCCGAGCCGCTGTTTTTCCTGGACTACTTCGCCTGCGGAAAGCTCGATGTGGACACCGCTGCGGCCGTGGTGGGCGGCATCGCCCAAGGCTGCGAGCTCAGCGGCTGCGCCCTCATCGGCGGTGAAACCGCCGAGATGCCGGGCATGTACCCGGCGGGCGAATACGACTTGGCCGGGTTCTGCGTGGGCGCGGTCGAAAAATCGAAGATCCTCACCGGCCAGAGCGTGAAGCCCGGCGACGTGGTGCTGGGACTGGCCTCACACGGTGTGCATTCCAACGGCTTCTCCCTGGTGCGCAAGTGCATCGAGCGCGCGGGCGATCACTTGCCAGCCACGCTGGATGGCATGCCTTTCCGCGCAGCGGTGATGAAGCCGACCCGCCTCTACGTGAAAAACGTGCTGGCAGCCCTCGCCGCCCACCCCATCAAGGCGCTGGCCCACATCACCGGCGGCGGTCTGCTGGAGAACATCCCGCGCGTGTTGCCCGAAGGCACGGCGGCGCATCTGGTCAAGGGCAGCTGGCCACAGACCGAACTCTTCGCCTGGCTTCAGAAAACCGCCGGCATCGACGACATCGAAATGAACCGCACCTTCAACAACGGCATCGGCATGGTGGTGGTGATCGACGCCGCCGACGCTGCGGCTTGCGCCGCCACGCTGCGGGGGCTGGGGGAAACGGTGTTCGAGATCGGCCACATTGCCGCACGCGGCGATGGAGCGGCGGTGGTGGTGGCCTGAGGCCTCACAGCAAGGCTTCCGACGGCAACACGTGCACACCGGGCGCAGCCACCATGGCTGCCTGCAGCAGGTGGTGTGCAATGCGCTCGGCCGGCACCACGCGGTAACGCCGCGGCAGCAGCGGCCCGACCCAGCCTGACACCGCCACGGCCAGTTGCTCGGCCGGGCGGCTTTGATCGCGGTGGCCGCCGATCAGACCGGGACGCACGATGCTCAGCGAGGGAAAGCCCACCGCCTGCAGATCGCGCTCGGTCTCGCCCTTGGTGCGCGAATAGAACACCTTCGATCCCACGTCGGCGCCCAAGGCCGAGTTGAAAGCAAAGGCCTGTGCACCATGAAGCCGCGCGAGTCGGGCCACGGCCAACGGATGGTCGTGGTCCACCTTGTAGAACGCAGCCTGGGAGCCCGCTATCTTGATGGTGGTGCCCAGCGTGCAGACGACAGCGTCTACCGCCCACCAGTCGGCGTCTTCGGGCAGTCGCTCAAAGTCGACCAGCGGGTTGAGCAGCTTGGGGTGCGGCACCAACGAGCGGCGCGTGGGGGCGATCACGCGGACCACGGCCGGGTCCGCCAGGGCCTGCTGCAGCACATGGCCGCCGACCAGACCGGTGGCGCCCACCAGCAAGAGTTGTTTCATCAGCGTGTCCCTGAAGCCGGTGAAGCGGCCAGTTGATTTTCAATGTGGTTCAACAGGGTCTGGTAGTTGGCCAGCCGCACGCCACCCAGCGCCACCGCTTGCCGGGCAGCTTGTCGAGCGGCGGGCAACTGGTTCAGCTCCAGCCTCACCTGTGCGAGGTTGTTCCAGGCGTCGGCGAAATCGGGGTGGGCGCGTGTGGTGGCCTCAAAGGCTTGCGCCGCGTTCTCGCGTTGGCCGAGCGCATACGCGGAGTTGCCAAGTCCCAGCAGGCTGATGCGGTGCTGCGGCCACTTCTGCAGTCCGGTGGCGTACGCCGTTTGCGCCGCCTGGGGGCTGGAGCGCTCCAGCGCCGACACCGCCACGGCCCAGTCGTCTGGCTGGGCGGTCACCGGCAGCTGGTCGGGGCGGCTGGCGCGCATGGCCCAGTGGGACGAACGTGCCCAGGTGTTCTCGAACGTGCTTATGGGCATCACCAGTCGCTCTGTGGTGCCCGAGTGCAGCACCACCTGCTGCTTTGTGCGGTCGTAGCCCACGACCACCGCGTAGTGCCACATGGGCTTGAACGGCAACGAGAGGTTTTGCAGCACCAGCACCGGGTGCCCACTGGCGACCTCGGTCAACACGGTCTGCAGGTCGGGCGCCAACGGGTAGGCCACCAGACCCTGGCGGCGCGTGGCGGCCAGCATCTCGGTTTGCAGCGCGCCCTGGCGGCCGGGCAGGTAGACCTGGGGCGTGAGCTGCTCGGGGGAGACGCTGGCGCCCGCGGCCTGCGCCACCATGGCCAGGGTGGCGGGACCGCACAACCAGTCCTCCTGCGGGTGAAACGGCACCTGGTCGAGCAGCGCCTGCTGCGGCAGCTGCGCGGGCCAGCTGCGCTGCAGCGCGGCCGACTGCGGCGGCGTGGCGCAGCCGGTCAAGAGCAAGCCACAAAGAACAACCCCCGCCAGGGCGGGGGCCGAACAGCGAAGCCGCCAGGACTTCATCGAATGCTGCGGGTGAACGGGAACACCGAGGTCAGGCCCAGGATGTCGGTGACGAGCAGCACCAGGAACACGGTGAACAGAATGCCGACCACACCCGCGCCGGCCGGGGCCTGGTCCACGCGGTCGGCCAGCTGGGCCACTTCCACGTCGGACATGGCTTGCACACGCTCGATGGCGGCGTTGGCGTCAACACCCTGGGCTTGCAGTGCGGTCTGCACGTCGGCGCGGGTGAAGAAAGCGCTGACCTGTTCACGGTCGGCGTTGCCGGCGGGGGTCACCATGGCCTGTTCGGTCGACACCATGGCGGCTTGGGCCGTCAACGGCACGCCGGCGAAGGCCATGCAGGGAATCAGGGCGGTGGCGATCAGGCGTTTGAGGGATTTCATCATGGTGTGGGTCTCGAAGTGGGAGTGGTCACGGCAGCAAAAGTGTCACTGCCTGAAGGTCATCCTCACGGCGCACGAAAGCCACGTCAATCGGCTTTACACGGCGACACACACGCCTGTGACTTCCAAGGTCTAGTGTGCGCCAGGGAACAGACGCGTTCAGTTGAGTTCGCGCCGCAATTCCTGCACGCGCTGCGCGATGGCCTCTCGGTCCAGGGTGTCGTCGGAGTGTTCGACGTACACCTCCAGATCGTTCACCGCCAGCCGCAAGTCGCCCATTTCGGCCCAGGCCAGGCCCCGGTCGCGGTACTCGGCCCACGCGTCGGGCAACAGGATGAGCAAGCGGTCCTGGACCGCAATGAGCCGCAGCCAGTCTTCTTGCGTGCGGTGGATTTCTTTCAGATTGCGAAGCAACCGGGCGACGATGTCACGCGGCGTGGCGGCCTGCAGGTACAGGCCCACCGGTACATCGAAGTCGTCCACCAGACCGTTGCGCCGCTTGTACGGCTCCAGCCGTTCGGAGAGGTCTTCGCGACTGAGCGACTGACCGGTGAAGGGGTCGATCACCACCTGCCCGTTGGGGAGGTTGACCTTGACCATGAAATGGCCAGGGAAGTTGACCCCACGCGCCTTCAGGCCCAGGCCTTGCGCGAGCTCCAGCCACAGCACCGCGAGCGAAATGGGAATGCCGCGGCGCGTGCGCAGCACCGCGTTGATGTAGCTGTTGTCGGGGTCGTAGTAGTTGTTGACGTTGCCGCCAAACCCCATGTCGCGGAAAAAGAACTGGTTGAGCGTGCGCAGGCGCTGCAGCGGGCCCGCATCGGCATTGCAGCGCCGCTTCACGCGGGAGAGCATCTGGTCCACGTCGCCCAGCACCTGCTGCACATCGAGATCGGGGTACTCGTCTTGCGCGATGGAGGCGGCCGCTTCGAACAAAGGAAACGCATCCTCTTCCCCGACCAGGGCCGCAAAGTAGCCCAGTGGGGTGGGTGAGGAGAATTCGTACGCGGTGGACATGGCGATCAGGCTTGTGAATGCCGCAGATTACGTCATTTTCGAACGAACTGGCGCAGGTTCAAACCCGCCACCAGCAGGGTAAGAAAATAGACCAAAACGCCGCCCAGCACGCACAGCGCCAACAAGCCCACACGCTGCAAGGCCTGGCCTTCGAATCCCAGCCAGTTCACACGCGCGGCCACCCACATCAAAAACACCGCCAGCAGCGCGCTGGCTGCCACCACCTGCAGACCAAATCGGGCCCAGCCCGGAGACGGCTTGTAGGCCCCTCGGCGCATCAGCCCGATCAGCAGGAACAAGGCGTTGACCATCGCTCCGATGCCGATGGCCAGCGCCAGGCCGGCATGCGCCAGATAAGGCACCAGCAAATAGTTGAGCACCTGGGTAAGGATCAGCACCACGATGGCGATCTTCACCGGAGTGCGGATGTCTTGCCGCGCATAGAAGCCTGGCGCGAGCACCTTGATGGCAATCAGGCCAATGAGACCCGCGCCGTAGCCCATGAGCGCCGACGCTGTGCGCCCCACATCGGCGGCGGTGAAGGCGCCGTAGTGGTAGAGCACCGCCACCAGCGGCTGGGCAAAGGTGAGCAAGGCCACCGCGCACGGCACCGCCAGCAACACCACCAGCCGCAAACCCCAGTCGAGCAGGCCGCTGTAGCGCACGGTGTCGTCGGCCGCCTTGGCCGCGGCCAGCTGCGGCAACAGCACCACGCCCAGCGCCACACCCAGCATCGCGGTGGGGAACTCCATCAAACGGTCGGCGTAGGTGAGCCAGCTCACGCTGCCGGTCGCCAGGTGCGAGGCGATCTGCGTGTTGATCAGCAGCGACACCTGCGCCACGCTCACGCCCAGCAAGGCCGGCAGCATGAGCGTGGTCACACGGCGCGTGCCCGGGTGGGCCCAGGCCGCTTTCAGGCCCGACCAACGCAGGCTCACACGCGGCAGCATCCCCAGCTTGCGCAGTGCGGGCAACTGCACACCCAGCTGCAGTGCGCCACCCAGCAACACACCACCGGCCATGGCAAAGATCGGCTCAATGCCGAGTGTGGCAAACCACGGCGCGCCCCAGTACGCGGCGGCGATCATGGCCACGTTGAGCAGCACCGGCGTGGCCGCCGGCACGGCAAAGCGCCTCCAGGTGTTCAAAATGCCGGCCGAGAGCGCCACGAAGGACATGAAGGCGATGTAGGGGAACATCCAGCGCGTCATGAAAACGGCGGCGTTGAAGCCTTCGTCGCTCAGTCCGCTGGCCATGGCCCACACCAGCACCGGCGCACCCAGCACGCCCAGCACGCAGGTGAACGTGAGCGCCCAGGCCAGCACGGTGGCGATCTGGTTGACCATGGCCCGGGTGGCGTCGTCGCCCTCCTTTTCGCGCACCCCGGCCAGCACCGGCACAAACGCCTGGCTGAACGCGCCTTCGGCGAACAGGCGGCGCAGCAGGTTGGGGATGCGGAAAGCGACGTTGAACGCGTCGGTGAGCGCGCTGGCGCCAAAGGTGGCCGCCATGAGCAGTTCGCGCACCAATCCCGTGATGCGGGAAGCGAGGGTGAGCAGGGAGACGAGGGAGGCGGATTTGAACAGGGTCACGGCGCGAGTGTAGCGACGCCCTGCCCAGCCGGTACCAGCAGGCTTGCCGGCGTTTCAGCCCGTGCTAAAATCGCCGGCTTTGCTGGCATCATCCCCAAACATTGAAGGAATCACACCATGGCAACCAAGCCGAAGAAAAAGAACCCCCGTCTGGCGTCTGGCCGCAAGCGCGTACGCCAGGACGTCAAGATCAACGCAGCCAACACCTCGCTGCGTTCCAAGTACCGCACCGCTGTGAAGAACGTGGAAAAAGCCGTTCTGGCCGGTGACAAGGACAAGGCGACCGAACTGTTCGCCAAGATGCAAAAAGTGGTGGACATCGTTGCCGACAAGGGCATCTTCCACAAAAACAAGGCCGCTCGCGACAAGAGCCGCCTGTCGACCAAAGTCAAGGGCCTCGCAGCAGCCGCTGCCTGAACCCCACCGGTCTGGCCCAGCCAGACCACCAGCCCGGACCTGAACAGGTCTGCCGTTTGAAACGGGTGCGCTGCCAGCAAAAGCAAAAAAGCCGTCGCAAGACGGCTTTTTTGCGTCTGGGCTACTTGTGGCCTGCGTATTTCGAATACACCTCTCGTCTGATCCTCGCGGGCTCGTGAGCGAGTGGCGCTCTGCTCCGCGGCTGTCCCCCGGGGCCTGCGGCCCCTCCTCCTTTATGCCGCTGCGCCGAACGCCACTCACTCACGAGCGGGAATGCCGTTGGCTCACCCACAGACCGAGCGCCCACGAGGTCATCGGCGGCCATGGGGCACGGCGCAGCGAAATAAAGGGGGAGGGGCCGCAGGCCCCGGAGGACATTCGCGGAGCCGCGTACCCATCCTCCCGGGCCCACCAACCCAGCAGGCCAGCAATCCCCGACCCCGAACCCTAAACCCAAGGCGCGGGTTTGGGAATCTCACAAACCGGCTCTACATCGATGGTCTTGAAGTCCGCCGGAGAAACAATCTCCAGGTACTCCATGTCCGGCGAATAGTCGAACAGGTAGTGGCGAATGCCCGGGCGCTGGTGCACACAGTCGCCGGCCTCCACCAGCGTCACCTGGTCTTCGTACATGAACTTGGCCCAGCCCTTGATCATGATCACGATCTGGAAGTCCGCCTCGTGCCGGTGCCAGCCCGTGCCCTCTTCGGGCGGCAGGTTGGCCTTGACCAGGTGCGCGATCACCTTGCCGTGGGTGGCTGCGGCGATGCCGAGGTCGCGGTACAGGAAAAAATCCCGCAGACCGCCGGAGGCCCAGGGGTTGTCGGTGCCTTTGACGTGCGAGAACAGGGTGCTGGTGCGATCGAGCATGATGTGCTCCTTTCTGGGGCTGCACAGCAACGATTTGCTGCACTGCAGCGCAAAGCACGAAATGTTCCTGTTGACCGCTGGCCCATGCGACCCGCTTTTCGGCGCACCGCACGCACCAGACTGGCCCACCGGTGCACCAGCGTGCCTCAGGGATAATCCAGTGCATGAGCGGCAACACCTTCGGCACCCTGTTTTGCGTCACCAACTTTGGTGAATCCCACGGCCCGGCCATTGGCTGCGTGATCGACGGCTGTCCGCCGGGCATGGAGCTCAGCGAGGCCGACATCCAGGTCGAGCTGGACCGCCGCCGCCCCGGCACCAGCAAGTTCGTCACCCAGCGCAACGAACCCGACGCGGTCGAGATCCTGAGCGGCGTGTACGAGGGCAAAACCACCGGTACACCCATTGCCCTGCTGATCCGCAACACCGATCAGCGCAGCAAGGACTACGGCAACATCGCCCAGACCTTCCGCCCCGGCCACGCCGACTACACCTACTGGCAGAAATACGGCATCCGCGACCCGCGCGGCGGTGGTCGCAGCTCGGCCCGCTTGACCGCGCCCACCGTGGCCGCTGGCGCCGTGGCGCGCAAGTGGCTCAAAGAGAAATTCGGCACCACCTTCCTCGGCTGCATGACTCAGGTCGGCGATGTGGTGATTCCGTTCGAGAGCTGGGACCACGTGTCCCACAACCCGTTCTTCGCTCCCGTGGCCGATGTGTCCGCGATCGAGGACTACATGAACGCGCTGCGCAAGAGCGGCGACTCCTGCGGCGCGCGCATCCGCGTGACCGCACAAGGCATGCCGGTGGGGCTGGGCCAGCCGCTGTACGACCGGCTCGACGCCGACATCGCCTACGCCATGCTCGGTCTCAACGCCGTCAAGGGTGTGGAGATCGGCGCCGGTTTTGCCAGCGTGGCCGACAAGGGCAGCACGCACGGCGACAGCCTCACGCCCGAGGGCTTTGCGGCCAACAAGGCCGGCGGCGTGCTGGGCGGCATCAGCACCGGGCAAGACCTGGAGGTGTCGATCGCGATCAAACCGACCAGCTCCATCCTGATCCCGCGCGAGACCATCGACGTGGCGGGTGAGGCCACCGAGATCATCACCAAAGGCCGCCACGACCCCTGCGTGGGCATCCGCGCCACGCCGATCGCCGAAGCACTGCTGGCGCTGGTGGTGATGGACCACGCGCTGCGCCACCGCGCGCAGTGCGGTGACGTGCAACTGCCCACGCCCGACATCGCGGCCAAAGCGCGCGGTTGATCCACACCCGGTGTGAGCCACTCCATCCTCCGTTCGGGCTGAGCCTGTCGAAGCCCTCGCCAACACCGCCAGAGCGTTTCGACAAGCTCAACGCGAACGGAAGCTTTTGTGAGCCAGCAAAAAAAACTGTTCCCGTTTGCCATGCTCAGTGCGAGTTACTTCGCGCACATCGGCTTCTTCAACCCCTACCTCCCGCTGTGGCTCAAGGAGCTGGGCTTCAGCCTGCTGGCCATCAGCGTGCTGACCTCGGTGCAGTCGGCTTCGCGCCTGTTTGCGCCGTACCTGTGGGGGTCGCTGAGCGACCGCACCGGCGAGCGCGTGCGGCTCCTGCGCTATGGCGCCACGGTGGCGCTGTTGCTCTCGCTGGGTCTGTGGTTCGACTTCGGTGTTGTGGGCCTCTTCGTGGTGTTGCTGCTGATGTTCACCCACACCAGCGGCATGATGCCCATGAGCGAGGCCGCGCTGGCGCACCTGGTCAGCAATGGCGGCGCGTTCGACGCCAAGCGCTACGGTCGCATCCGCCTCTGGGGCTCGCTCGGGTTTCTGGTCACGGTGGTCGCGGCGGGCTTCTGGTTCGAGCGCTTCGGCCTGGTGCACTTCCCGGCCTGGACGCTGGGCACGCTCGCCGCGGTGGCGCTGAGCGCGTGGATGCTGCCGGACTTCCGCGAGCCGGCCCAGGCGAGCGACGACCCAACGGGCGGCGTGTGGCCGGTGCTGCGCCAGCCGCCGGTGCGCTGGTTTTTTGCGGCCGTGTTCTTCCATGTGCTCGCGCACATCTTCATCTACATCTTCTTTTCGCTGTATCTCGACTCGCTGGGCTACAGCAAAACGGTGATCGGCCTGCTGTGGGCGCTGTCGGTGGTCATCGAGATCGGCTGGTTCTTCACCCAGGGCCGCTGGCTGCCGCTGCTCTCGCTCTCGTCCTGGCTGGTGCTGGCCGCCGCGTTGATGGCGCTGCGCATGGGAATGACCGCCGGCCTGCCGCTGGTGTTGCCCGTGCTGCTGCTGGCGCAGGGTCTGCACGCCATCACCTTCGCCGCGCACCACACGGTCTGCATCGCGCTGCTCTCGCACCATTTCCCGGGCCGCCTGCGCGGGCGTGGCCAGGCGCTCTACACCGTGGTGGGCTATGGCCTGCCCGGTGTGGTGGGTGGCGTGGGTGGTGGGTTGCTGAGCTCGGCTTTCGGGCTGGCCAGCGTGTTCTGGCTTTCGGCGCTGTTCGCGCTGGTGGCCATGGGCTGCGCGCTGCGGGTGCGCGCCCTGGCGCATCGCCGTCCTGCGGCTCCACCGGCTTGATCGGCTTTGGTGCCAAGGGTTTACCCGGGTCTGGTTCGTTCATCGACCGGGTGCGTGCGAAGATCGAACGCGCCCATGCGTGCCAGCCCACGCCGCGCGCACGGGCGGCCCTACAGTGCAAAGGGCTGCGGGAGCGGTCCGTCCGAGCCTGCCCGCGTGTTTTTCCATCCCGTTGTCCGGAGCTGTCGACATGAGTGATTTCCTGCTCAATCCCCAGGAGGGCCGCGAGCCCCTGCAAGCCTCGTTCAGTGACGCTGCCAACCCGTTGGGGCTGGATGGCATCGAATTCATCGAGTACGCGACATCGCAACCACAGGCCCTGGGCCAGGTGCTTGAAATGATGGGCTTTCGACCGGTGGCGCGCCACCGCTCGCGTGAGGTGCTGCTGTACCGACAGGGCGACCTCAACATCGTGGTGAACGCCCATCCTGTGGACGCGCGGGGCGCCGGGCACGGCAGCGGCGTGGCCACGCTCTCGGCCATGGCCTTGCGGGTTCGCGACGCCGGTGCGGCCTATCGGTGCGTGCTTGAGCGCGGCGCCTGGTCGGTCACCACCCGCGCCGAGGTGATGGAGCTCAACATCCCGGCCATCCACGGCGCGGGCAGCAGCCGCATCTACTTTGTGGACCGGTACAAGGAGTTCTCGATCTACAACGTGGACTTTGTGCCCATTCCCTCGGTGGACCAGCACCCGCCGGCCACCGCCGGCATCCATTTCTTCGGCGTTGTGCAGTACATCGGGCCCGAGCGCAGCAACGACTGGATTGCGTTCTACAACGAGCTCTTTGGTGCCGAGCTGATCCCCGACGAGCAGCGCTTCGGCATCATGCCCAAGGGCATGTTGTTGCGGGTGCCTGCGCTGGACCCGGCCAACCGCTTCATGCTGCAGTTGATCGAACCCGAGCTCCATGTGGTCGACAGCGACGAGCGGCTTCAACGCATCGGGCTGGGTGTGCCCGACGTGCTGGCCGCGGTGAAGGCACTGCGTGCCCTCGGCGTGGAATTCGTCGAAACGCAGGCGGCCCACACCGAGCAGCGCGGCGCCATCAGCAAGACCTACCTCGGCTCGGTGGTGTTCGAGCTGGTGCACAGTGAAAAGGAGTGAGGCCATGAGCTCCAACCGCGCTGCGACCGAAGCCATCAGCGGCTTCGGCATGGACACCATCACGCTGGCGGGCCCGCTGGAGGCCAAGCTGGCGGCCATGAAAGACGCGGGCTTCACGCAGGTGATGCTCAAGGCCAACGATCTGGTGGGGCACCCCGGCGGCCTGGGTGCGGCGGTGCAGGCCGTGAAAGACAGCGGCCTGCGCGGCACCGGCTTCCAGGTGCTGCGCGACTTTGAAGGCTTATCGGGTCACCTGCACCACTACAAGGTCGACATCGCCAAGAGCATGCTCGAAATGTGCGCTGCGCTGGACTGCAAGGTGCTGCTGGCGTGTTCGTCGACGTCGGTGCACGCCTCTCAAGACCTCGACCACATTGCGCGCGACCTGCGCAAGCTGGCGATGCTGGCGATTCCCTTCGGCATCCGCATCGCTTACGAGGGTCTGTCCTGGGGTCGAACGATCAACGAGTTCACCACCGCCTGGGACGTGGTCTGCCGCGCGGACTGCCCCAACCTCGGGCTGGGCATCGACTCGTTCCACATCTTTGCGGCCAAGACCTCGCTGGAAGAGATCGACTACCTCGATCCTTCAAAGATCTTTCTCGTGCAACTCGCCGACTTCATGTGGCAAGAGACCAAGACCTTCGAGGAGCGCATGACCACCGCGCGCACGTTCCGCGTGTTTCCCGGCGAGGGTGTGCACAGCGAACAGCTGGCCGAGCTGGTGCTCAAGCTCGACACGCTGGGCTACGAAGGCGACTACAGCTTCGAGGTGTTCAACGACGACTACCAGCAGATGCCGCTGCCCATGGTGGCCGAGCGCGCGCGCCGCTCGGCGCTGTGGCTGGCCGAGGACGTGATGCGCCGCTCGATGCCGCTGCCCAACCAGATGCGCCTGAAGACCTTGCGGGCCTGAGCGCGAGGGGGCTCAGCCCCGCCGCAGGCGCACGCCCAGCGCGCCGCACAGCGCGATCAGCGCAATGCCGGCGACCGACCAGGCATCGGGCGCGTAACCGAACACGACCCAGCCCGCCAGCGTGGCGAAGGCGATCTGCGCGTACAGGTAGGGCGTGAGGCGCGAGGCCGGGGCGTGGTGGTAGGCCTGGATCAGCAGGTAGTGGCCGACCGAGCCAAACACCCCGAGCAGACCGGTGAGCGCCCACAACGTCCAGTCGGCCATGGGTGCCCAGGCCCAAGGCAGCACGATCGAGCAGCAGGCCAGCCCGAGCAGCCCGGTGTAGAAATGCATGGTGCCCGGGTCTTCCGTGCGCACCATGCGGCTGGTGAGGATCTGGTAGGCGGCGTTGACGAGCACCAGCAGCAGCGGCAGCAGCATGGCACCGTTGAAGTCGCTGCCCTTGGGCCGGATGACGATCAGGGCACCCGCCAGGCCACCGGCCACCAGCAGCCAGGTAAGAAGGGACACGCGCTCGCGCAGCATCAACGCGGCCAGCAGGGTGACCACCAGCGGCACCAGCATCATGATGGCGGTGAACTCGCCCACCGGCACGTGGCGCAGGCTCATGTAGGCGATCACGCTGGAGCCGAGCAGCAGCAGTCCGCGGCCCAGTTGCAAGCCCGGCGCGCGGGTGTGCAGCAGGCTGCGACCACGCTGCGGCCACAGCAGTGCCGTGGTCATGATGGTCTGGGTGAGATAGCGCAGCCAGACAGCCATCACCACCGGCACCATGGGGCCGACGTATTGCGACGTGGTGTCCAGCATGGCGAAGCACAGCGTGGCGCAGACCAGCAGTGCGATGCCCAGGGCAGGGTGGTGGTGCGGCGCGGCGGGTTCGCTCACGCCGTGCTCAATAGCTCAGCCGGGCCACCGAGCGCAACGCCTCGGCGGTGGCGGTCGGCAGGCCAAAGAACTCCAGGTAGGCCGGGATCTGTTCGAACAGCATGTCCGAGCCCACCTGCACCCGGCAGCCCCTGGCCTGCGCGGCCGCCAGGAAGGCGGTCTGCTCGGTCTTCATCACCACTTCTCCCACGAAGGTGTGGGCATCGAGGCGCGAGACATCCATGGGCAGCGGGTCGCCCTCGTTCATGCCCATGGGCGTGGCGTTGACCACGAGGTCGAAGCCGGCGGGGTCGTTGCTGCCGGTGCTCACCCCGATCTGCGGGTAGCTGGCCTTGAGCCGCTGGCCGAGCGCTTCGGCCGAGGCGGTGTTCACGTCGTACAGCGCGATGGCGCCAATGCCGGCACCGGCCAGCGATGCGGCGATGGCACAACCCACGCCGCCGCTGCCCACCACCAGCACGCGGGCGCCTTGCAGGTTCAGGCCCTTGCGTTGTACCCCGCGCACGAAGCCCGCGCCGTCGAACATGTCACCGACCAGGCGACCGTCTTCGGTGCGCTTGACGGCGTTGCAAGCACCGGCAACCCGCACCGTGGGGGTCACCTCGTCGAGCAGGCCAACCGTGACCACCTTGTGCGGCATGGTGATGAGCGCGCCACGGATGTTGGTGAGCGTGAAGACCGACTTGAGGAAGGCGGGGTAGTCGGGTGTCTGGCAGCCCATGGGCACCACCACCACGTTCACGCCCACGTGCTCGAAGTAGGGGTTGTAGATCATCGGCGACTTGAAGGTGTGCGTCGGGTAGCCGATGTGGGCGATGAGCTCGGTGGTGCCGTTGATCATGGTCGGTGCGTGTTCGGAAGGGAGAGGGGGTCAGGCCTGCTTGGCGCGCACGAGGTTCACGGCGGTGCGCAGGCCCAGCAGGTAGCTGTCGACGCCAAAGCCCGCGATCTGGCCTTGCGCGATCTCCGCCAGCACCGAGTGGTGGCGGAAGGCTTCGCGGGCATGGATGTTGGACATGTGCACCTCGACGATCGGGCAGGTCAGGATGGCCAGCGCATCGCGGATGCCGTAGCTGTAGTGCGTCCAGGCGCCGGCGTTGATCAGCACCGCGTCCACCTTGTCCAGGTGGGCCTGGTGGATGCGCTCGCACAGGGCGCCTTCAAAGTTGGTCTGGAAGTTCTGCACCTCCACACCGAGCTCCTTGCCCAGCGCATCGACTTGTTCGTTGATCTGGTCGAGCGTGATGGTGCCGTACTGCTTGGGGTCGCGCTTGCCGAACATGTTGAGGTTGATGCCGTGCAGCATGAGAACTTTCATCGTCGCTCCAGAAGGTGAGGGTTTGTTGAAGGAAAGCAGGGCTCAGGCCAGTTCGACCACACGACCGCTGGCGGCCGCTTCGGCGATGGCTTCGGTGACGCGCAGGTTGTCCAGCCCGTCGCGCGCGCAGACCAGCGGGCTGGCTTCGCCGCGCACCACGGCGCCGAAATGGTCGATCTGGTGTTGCAGGGGATCATCGCGCACCAGGCCGACGGTACCGACCTCGAACGGCTTCCACCACGAGCGGTCTTCGGCGCGCGGGTAGGTCTTCAGGCGCATGGTCGGCACCGAGAGGCAGCCGTCGGTGCCGACGATCACGTAGCAGTCCTCGTCGTCGTAACTCGGGTAGGCCTTGTTTTCCTGCGAGGTCTGCTCCCAGCTGCGCGGGCAGGCGGCGGTGTCCGAGAGCATGAAGCTGCCGAGCGCACCGTTGGCAAAGCGCAGGTTGATGGCCACCGTGTCCTCCACCGGAAACCCCCGCGTGGCGTGCGACTTGAAGGCTTGCACCGCGGTGATGTCGCCGCACAGCATGCGCAGGTTGTGCACCTCGTGGATCATGTTCAGCAGGATCGGCCCGCCGCCGATCTCGCGTCTCCAGGGGCCATCGGCAAAGTAGCTGTCGGGTTTGTAGAAGGTGGCGCTGCCCATCACGCTCACGAGTCGGCCGAGCTGGCCGGAGGCGACCACCTGCCGGGCCTTGGCCATGATGGGGCTGTGCGCGCGGTGGTGGCCGATCAGCACGCGGGCGCCGGTCTTCTCCACCACCTCCAGCAGCCGCCGGCCTTCGGCCACCGTGGTGGCGATGGGTTTTTCCAGCAGCACGGGCAGGCCTGCTGCGATGCACTGCAGGGCCTGGGGCACGTGCAAGGCATTGGGCGTGGCCAGCACCACGCCATCAGGTCGGTCGCGGGCCAGCAGTTCGTCGAGCGACGCGTACAGCGGCACGCCGGCCCGCTCGGCCAGCGCCTGCGCGGCGGGCGAGGGGTCGACCACCGCGCTCAGGGTGCAGCGGGTGCTGGCCTGCGCCACGCCCATGTGGGCCTGGCCGATGATGCCGGCGCCGGCCACGGCGATGCGGGTTCTGCTCACGTCGGGTCGGCGCTTTTGGCGGTTTACCTGGCGCGCACCTTGGCGAGCTCGGCCTGCAGGCTCTGCATCGTTTCCTGGCCCACGGCCACCGAGTACTTGGCGATCACCGGGCGCATGCGGTCGCGCAGCTTTTCGGTCTCGGCCGGCGAGAGTTCGCTCACCTGCATGCCGCCTTTCTTCATGTTGTCCAGCGCGGCAGCCACCTGGCCGCGTGCCTGCTCGCGCTGGTACTTGGCGGCCTCCGTTGCCGCGTCGGCAATGATCTTCTTCTGCGCGGCGTCCAGGGTGTCCCAGAACTTCTTGCTGATGATCACCGACTGCGGGTTGTACTGGTGGTTGCTCAGCACCACGTGCTTCTGCACCTCGTAGAACTTGTTGGCGTTGATCACGGTGATCGGGTTTTCCTGACCGTCGATGGCCTTCTGCTCCAGTGCGGCGTACACCTCGGGGAAGGGCAGGGGCGTGGGGTTGGCGCCCAGCGCCTTGACCCAGTCCACGTTGATCGGGTTGGGGATCACGCGCAGCTTCAGGCCTTCGAGGTCTTCCAGCTTGGTGATGGGGCGTTTGCTGTTGGTGATGTTGCGAAAGCCCAGCTCGAAGTAGGCCAGACCGATCAGACCCTTCTCCTGCAGCTTGTCGTGCAGCTTCTTGCCGAACGGGCCATCGACCACGGCATCGGCTTCCTTGGAGTTGGCGAACATGAAGGGGAAGTCGTAGATCGCGAATTCCTTGACCTGGCTGGCGAAGATGCCCGAGTTCATCGAGGACATCTCCAGCGTGCCACCCTGAATGGCCGAGACGTTGGCCTGGTCGCTGCCCAGCGTGCCGCCGGGGAAGAGGTTGACCTTGATCTTGCCGCCGGATTTGGCCGCCACGATCTCGGCGAATTTCTCCATGCCCATCACGATGGGATGGCCCTTGGGGTTCTGGGTTGCAAATTTGATGGTCTTGTCTTGTGCGTGGACGGCACCGAAGGCGGTCACGGCAAGCGCTGCGACGAGGGTTTTGAGCATCAGGCGTTTCATGGTGTCTCCAAAGAAAAAGTAGGCAGTACGCTGGAACCGTGAACCACAGCCCGTGGCGCACCACGCACGGACCGTGTGGGACAAAAGAGGGGGGTCAGCCGGCCAGCCAGCGCGCTGGAACCATGACGATCTGCGGGAACATCACCATCAGGAACATCAGCGCGAACTGCGCCAGCATGAAGGGCCACACGCCCTTGGTGACATCGTCCATGCTGATCTTGCCGACGCCGGCCACGGTGTTGAGCACCGTGCCCACCGGCGGCGTGATCAGGCCAATGGCGTTGTTCATGATGAAGAGCACGCCGAAGTAGACCGGGTCGATGCCGGCGGCCTTGACGATGGGCATCAGCACCGGGGTGAGGATCAGGATGGTGGGCGTCATGTCCATGGCCGTGCCCACCACGATCACCAGCACCATGATGGCGGCCATCAGCAGGCGCGGGTGTTCGAGCAGGGGTTCGAGCAGTGCCACCAGTTGGTCGGGCAACTGGGCAACGGTGATCAGCCAGGCCGAGACCATGGCCGCAGCCACCAGGAACATGATCACTGCGGTGGTTTTTGCCGCAGCCAGGAACAGGCCGAACAGCTGGTTGAGCTTCAGTTCGCGGTACACAAACACCGAGATCACGAGTGCGTAAACCGCAGCCACCACGGCGGCTTCAGTGGGCGTGAACACACCGAACTTCAGGCCCACGATCACGATCACCGGCAGGCCCAGCGCGAACAGCGCGTCTCTCAATGCCGCGAGGATCTCGCCGCGGTTCTTGCGCGCCGGCGGTTGCACCATTTCCTTGCGCGCCACGTACCACCAGGTGAAGCACAGCGCCACACCGAGCAGCAGGCCGGGCGCAATGCCGGCAAGGAAGAGTTTGGAGATCGACACGTTGGCGGCGACACCGAAGATCACGAAGCCGATGCTGGGCGGGATGATGGGCGCAATGATGCTGGCCGAGGCCAGCAGGCCGGCCGAGCGGGCCTTGTCGTGCCCCGCATGAACCATCATCGGCAGCAGCAGGGCCGAGAGCGCGGCGGCATCGGCCACCGCCGAGCCCGAGAGCGCAGCCATGATCACCGCAGCCATGATGGCCACATAGCCCAGGCCACCGCGCACATGGCCGACCAGGGCCATCGCGAAATTGACGATGCGCCGCGACAGGCCGCCGGCATTCATGATCTCGCCGGCCAGCATGAAAAAGGGCACAGCCAGCAGGGGGAAGCTGTTGGAGCCTTCGATCAGGTTCTGCGCCAGGATTTGCGCATCGAACATGTTCAGGTGCCACATCAGTGCAGCGCCACTGAGCAGCAGCGAGAAGGCGATCGGGATGCCGAGCGCCATGGCGGCCAGCAGGGAGCCGAGGAAGATGATGATGGTCATGGTGCTTCCTGCGGTTCAGTGACGCGGATCGCCGTGCGGCACGTCTTCGGATTCACGGATGCCCACAAGCTCGTGATCGGCCATGCGACCCGAGACCAGACGCCAGAGCAGCAGCAGCAGGATCGGTGCGGCCAGCAGCGCGAACACCATGCCGCTGGCGTAGAAGTAACCCATGGAGGTTTCCATCACCGCGCTGGTGGAATCCCAGTTGATCTTCACCTGTTCCCAGGCGCCTTGAAAGATCAGCCAGCACACGAAGAGCATGAGCACCAGGTTCGCCGCCAGGCAGAGCTTGCGCCCAGCCACCGGCAGGCGCGAGATCAGCGTATCGGTGCCGAGGTGGGCGCGTTCGTTGAGCGCCACCACACCACCCAGGAAGGTCATCCACACGAAGAGCCAACGCGAGAGCTCTTCCGCCAAGGTGATGCCGGAGTTGAAGCCGTAGCGCATCACCACGTTGCCAAACACCATGGCCACCATCAGGGCGAGGAAAAGCACCATCAGCCACGACAGGGCCTGACAGTATTTGTCGATGAGGTTCTGGATCACGTTTGTCTCCTGGATCGTTCGAGCAATTAATGTACGAACCAGTTAGTTTTTACAGATCGGTATTTACCCTAGGTCGGCTTGCCGATCGTCGGGACACGCTGCAGGCCCCGGAGGGGGCGGGCAGGGGCGGCGTCAGGCGCGCACGAAGCGCACCACCATCTCGGTGATGCTGGTGCGGCGCTGGGCGGCGACCTTCGGGTCGGTCAGGTCGCGCTTGAAGATCAGGCCGAAGGTGTGGCGGTTGGAGACGTTGAAGAACGTCAGCGCCGAGATCGAGGCGTGGATGTCGATCGGGTCGAGCCCGGGGCGGAAGTCGCCCGAGGCCACGCCGCGTTCGTACAGCTGGCGGATGGCCGAGATGGCCGGCACGTTGAGCTGCTGGATGCTCTGGCTCTGCGCCAGAAACTGACCGCGGTTCATGTTTTCCGAGATCACGAGCCGGATGTAGTTCTCGTGGCTGACGTGGTGGTCGAACGTGAACTCCACGAGGCGGCGCAGCGCAGCTTCGGGCGCGAGGTTTTCCAGGTGCTGCTGGCTCTCGATTTCCCGCATGCGCCGGTACGACTCTTCGAGGACGGCCAGATACAAGCCTTCCTTGCTCCCGAAATAGTAGTAAATCATGCGCTTGCTGGTCTGCGTGGCCGCTGCGATCTCGTCGATGCGCGCGCCCGCCAGCCCCTTTTCCGCGAACTCGGCCATGGCCACTTCCAGGATATTGGCCATGGTCCGCTCCGGGTCGTTGGTGCGGGTGGTCTCCTTGGGCGGCGCTGCCTTGCGCGTGCTGCGTCGCGTGGAATGTACCGTTTCGTTCATTTGCGCAGTATAGGGTCGGTGGCGGCCGCACCGGTGCTCGCCTGTCAGGGCACCGGTTCTTGCACACCACCGCGGCGCAGCGGATTGAAGCCGGTCACCAGCGCCGTGGCCAACAGAACCAGCGCGCCGCCGGCAAAGATGCCGGGCGACAAGGCCTCGCCCAGGAACAGGTGGCCCCAGGTGACGCCGAACACCGGAATGAGAAAGGCCGGGCTCATGGCCGCCACCGGGGTGACGTGGCGAATGATGCGCAGGTGGGCCCAGTAGGCCAGGCCCGAAGTGACCACGCCCATGACGAACAAGGCGGCCAGTGCTGCCGGCGTGAACCGCGCTTCGGGCCAGGCCCACAGCGCGCCAGGGAACACCAGGACCATGGCCGCCAGGTGGATGCCGGCAGCAATCGCCAGCGGTTGCATGCGTGTCGTGGCGCGTTTCATGAGCGGTGTCGAGCAGCCGTAACACGCGGCGGCGAGCACGCAGGCCAAGGCTGCAGCGATGGTGCCCGAGTCGGGTTGCACAGGGCCCAGCCGCACGATGAGGCCCACACCAACGAAGCCGCACAGGCAGCCCAGCAGCTTGCGCGCCGTCAGCGTGTCTTCCTTGAACCAGCTGGATGCCAGCGTGCCGAACAGCACCGCCGTGGTGTTGAGCAGGGCGCTGTAACCGGCCGGTAGGCGCAGCGCGGCCCAGGCGTAGAGCAGGAAGGGCACTGCAACCGACAGCGCACCCAGCAACAACAGCTCGCGCCAGTGTTCCCACGGCCAGCGCTGTTTCAGGCCCCGCATGATGAAGGCGAGCGTGAGACCGGCCAGCGCGACGCGGCAGCCCGCCAGCACCATGGGCCCGATCACGGGGCTGGCGATGCGGATGAACAGGAAGGACGCGCCCCACAGGGCGGACAGGCCCACGAGCTGGGCGAAGTGGCGGGTTTTCACCGGCCGATTGTGCGGTGTGCCGGGGCTAGGGTATCCCCGGTGTCGGTGACATTGACAGACGAACCCCGCCGAAGGAGGCTGCTGTGCCGAAGAGCGCTGATTCATCAGGCTTTCCTGCCTTCGGTGTGAATCTTGCAGCTACCGCAGAGGGTTCCGGCGAACGCCGGGAGCCGTGCAGTCAGCCGCACCAGCGGCACATTCCAACAAAAATCCCAGGAGACATTCCCATGAGCTTCCAGCGCATCCGGTCCTTCTTGCGCGCCGCGCTGCTGCCCACCTTGGCCGCAGCATCCATGGCGGCCCACGCCGGGCCGTTCACCGGTATTTTCATTTTTGGCGACAGCTTGTCGGACACCGGCAATGTAAGTATTGCCACTGATGGCGTCGCCCCTGGTACCGGAGATATCCCCGGGATCGTCCAACCCTATGCACCGGGTCGGTACTCGAACGGCCCTTTGTGGGTGGAGACGTTTGCATCAGGTCTGGGGTTGGCCGTTGCGCCGGCGCTGGCGGGGGGCAACAACTTCGCGTTTGCGGGCGCTCGCACCGGGTTCAGTGGCCTCAACGAGCCTGCGGGTGTGCTGACCCAAGTTGCCGGGCTGTGGGGGCGGGGCATGCCGATCAACCCCACCCGTGCCGACCCCAACGCGTTGTATGTTGTGGTGGCTGGCGGCAACGACATGCGCGACGCGCGCTCGCTGGCCACCGCAGGGGAGCGGGAGGCCGCCGCGTTGGCGGCCGTCAACAACCTGAAGCAGACAATCGGTTACCTGGCGGCCAGCGGTGCGCGCAATGTGCTCATCTCCACCTTGCCCGATCTCGGCGCCACACCCGAAGCGCTTTTCCTCGGCAACCAAACTGCATCCACCGAAGTCTCCAACCTGTTCAACACGCTGGTTAAAGGGCTCTTGGGCCTTGAGCAGATATATGCCACTCTCAACATCGAATTGCTCGACATGGCCGCTGTCGCAGTCGACGTTCGAAAGCGACCGTTGGACTTTGGCGTGACCAACACGGGTCTGCCATGCAATGGTTTCGCAGGCAGCGGTCCCTTGGCTCCCAACGGCACTTTCGTGGGTGCCAGTTGCGACTCCTCGCTGTTCTCTGACGCGCTGCACCCCTCCGCCCTCGCACACCGCCTGATCGGCGAAGCCGCCCTGGCGGTCTATGGCGTGCCGGTGCCGGGTACGTTGGCGCTCATGGCGCTGGCCTTGTTGCTGTTGGCAGCCGTTCAACGCAACCGCACTGGCCGTGGCCGCATGGCGGTAGCCGTGCTCAGGCCAGCGGCACCGTGAGCTGCTGAATCACCGCCGAGGTGTCTGGCCGCACACCGCGCCACCAGGCAAAGGCCTCGGCGGCCTGCTCGATCAGCATGCCCACGCCGTCGGCCACGGTGCTCACGCCGGCGGCCTGGGCCTGCTTCAAAAAGGGCGTGAGGCCCTTGCCATAAACCATCTCGTAGGCAATGGCGCCCGGTGCGAACACGCCCGCTGGCAGCGGCAGGGCTTCCTGCGTGAGACCGGTCGAGGTGGCGTTGATCACCACGTCGAAGGCGTGGCCAGCGAGCGCCTCGTAGCCACCGGTCTGCAAGGTGGTGTGGGCTGCAAAGTCGCGCTTGAGCGCATGTGCCTTGTCGGCGGTGCGGTTGGCCACTGCAACCAAGGCGGGCCCTTGGGCCGCGATGGGCAGCAGCGCGCCGCGCGTGGCGCCGCCCGCGCCCAGCAGCAGCACCCGTTTTCCGGCGAGCGGGCAGCCCAGGTTGCGTTGCAAGTCGTTGACCAAACCCACGCCATCAAAGTTGTCCGCCAGGATGCGGTCGCCTTCGAACTTGAGGCAGTTGGCCGCGCCGGCCAGCCGGGCGCGTTCGTTGGGCTCGGTGGCGATTTCAAACGCCTGCAGCTTGAAGGGCAGGCTCACGTTGAGCCCGTGCCCGCCGCCCGCACGAAAGCGCAGCACGGTCTCTTTGAAGCCGTCGAGCGGTGTTTCGATGGCGGTGTAGCCGATGTCCTGCCCGGTGGCCTGTGCGAACAGGCTGTGGATCAGGGGCGACTTGCTGTGGCCAATGGGATGGCCGAGAACGGCGTAGCGGTCGGTCATGTGCGTGCATTCAAAGGAGGTGCGGCGATTGTCGCGCAAGCCCCTGCGGCGTTTGCGGTCAAGGGGCACGGCCTACCATCGGCGCCATGACCACATCCCTCAAGATCGATTTTGTGTCCGACGTGTCCTGCCCCTGGTGCGCCGTGGGACTGGGCGCGCTCGAAGAAGCGCTTGGCAAGCTGCAGGGCGAGGTGTCGGCCGAGCTGCACTTCCAGCCGTTTGAACTCAACCCCAAGATGGGCGCCGAAGGCCAGGACATCGGCGAACACCTGACGCAGAAATACGGCTCCACCGCCGCGCAGCAGGTGCAGATCCGCGAGACGATTCGCGCGCGTGGTGCCGAGGTGGGCTTCGAGTTCAACCTCGCAGGCCGTGGCCGGATCTGGAACACCTTTGATGCGCACCGCTTGTTGCACTGGGCCGAGCATGAAGGCGCGCCGGGTCAGCAGCACGCCTTGAAAAAAGCGCTGCTCGCGGCCTGCCACACACGCTCGGAAGCCATGGCCGATCACGCCGTGTTGCTGGCTTGCGTGCGCGAGGTGGGCCTGGACGAGACGCGGGCGCAAGCCATTCTCGCGAGCGACGAATTTGCGCAGGCTGTGCGCGAGCGCGAGGGTTTTTACACCAGCGTGGGAATCCACTCGGTGCCGGCGGTGATCGTCAACGACCGGCATCTGATTTCAGGCGGGCAGCCGGCGGCGGTGTTCGAGCAGGCTTTGAGGCAGATTGCTTCGGAAGCGGCCTGAAGTTCACGCCGCCTGCGTGAGTGCCTTGGCGATGCGGTTCCGGCCCACCGTCGGCTTGGGCACCTTGCCCGGCAAATGGCTGAACCACGCGCGCACGTCTTCGTCCAGGCCAATGCCGTGCATGTAGTTGTAGATGGCCTTGCGCAGGCCGATGCCCAGGGCCTCGTGGTCCACTCCGCTCGGGTCGATGAAGCCGATGTCGTTCTTGGCAAACGTGACCGGCGGCAATGGAATCAGTTCGATGCCGTAGGCGGCCGGGTCCAGGCCCACGGGTGAGTGCACGGTGCACGAGAAGCGGTGGAAAAACCCGCTCTGTATGCAGCCGTTTTCAAACAACTGGCGCACGTATTCGAGCGCGTCCACCGTGTCCTGCACGGTCTGCGTGGGAAAGCCGTACATGAGGTAGGCGTGCACCAAAATGCCGGCGTCCGAAAAGCCCTTGGTCACGCGCGCCACTTGCTCCACCGTCACGCCTTTTTTCATCAGCGTGAGCAGGCGGTCGGACGCCACTTCCAGCCCGCCGCTCATGGCGATGCAGCCGCTGTCGGCGAGCAACTGGCAGAGCTCGGGCGTGAAGGTCTTTTCAAACCGGATGTTGCCCCACCATGAGATGGGCAACTGGCGGCTGATGAGTTCGTCGGCCAGCGCTTTCAAAGCCTTGGGTGGCGCGGCTTCGTCCACGAAGTGAAACCCGGTCTGGCCGGTCTCGTTCACTATTGTTTCGATGCGGTCGGCCAGCGTGGCGGCCGACGCCGTCTCGTAACGGCTGATGTAGTCCAGGCTCACGTCGCAGAAGCTGCACTTCTTCCAGTAGCAGCCGTGGGCCACGGTGAGCTTGTTCCAGCGCCCGTCGCTCCAGAGCCGGTGCATGGGGTTGAGCATGTCGAGCAGACTGAGATACCGGTCCAGCGGCAGGCCGTCCCAGGTGGGCGTGCCGACCTCTTCGAACGGCACCTCGGGCTCGACGAAATTGATGTAACGCACGGTGTCTTCTTCGCGCACGAAGGTGCGCACGAGGCGCTGTTTCGAGCGCTTGCGCTGCAGGAACTCCATGAGCGCCAGCAGGGGCCGTTCACCCGAATCGAGTGTCACGAAATCGACGAAGTCGAAGACCCGCGGCTCGGCCAGCTCGCGCAGCTCGGTGTTCACAAAGCCGCCGCCCAGCGCAATGGTGATGTGGGGGTTCTGCGCCTTGATGGTCTGCGCGATGCGCAGCGCGGCGTAGAGAGCGCCGGGGAATGGCACCGAGAGCAGCACCAGGTCGGGCTTGTGCTGCGAGAGCGTGGCCAGCGTGAGCGTGTGCAGGATCTCGTCGACGAGCGTGAAGGGCGCGGCGAGTGCTGCGGCCATGGGCTCGAAGGTGGGCTGGCTGCTGGCCAACGACTCGGCGTAACGCACGAAGGCAAAGCGCTCATCGACCGCGTCGCGCAACACGTCGGCCAGGTCATTGAGGTAGAGCGTGGCGATGTGGCGCGCCTTGTCCTGCACGCCGAGCGCACCAAAGGCCCAGGCCAGCGGGTCGCCGCCTTCTTCGCTCAGTGCGGCGTCCACGTAGACCTCCAGCGCGGCAAAGCGCGGGCCTTCGGGCAGCAGTTCGCGCGCGGCAATGCGGTGCGCCAGCGTCGAGTCGCGGCCCTGCAGGAAGGCGATCACCAGGCCGATGGTGGCGCGGTAGCGGGCGAACTGGTCGAGGAAGGCGTGCACGCTGCGTGAGCGCTCAGCCTCGGCTTGCGCCAGCGCGTGGCTGCGCACGGACTCCAGCCCCGCTGGAGAAAACAGCTTGAGCACCAGCGCCAGCGCCAGGTCGGCCTGCACTGCATCGACTCCGCGCGAGCGCAAGAAGCCGGTGATGTAGGCGGTGGAGGGGTAGGGCGTGTTGAGCTGCGTCATCGGGGGGATGAGGCTCAGCACGCGCATCGTGGGCGTGTTCATGGTGTCGCTTTGAGGAAGCCCCGATTGTGAGGCTTGGGGTCTTCCTTGCCTGGCTGCGGGGTTGGTGCTTTGAGGTTTCGCTCGGCGACCTCGCGTCAGGCCGGTGGCGGCGCCCGCCTGCTCCGGCCCTGCTCGCGGGTGTCTGCCCGGGTTCGCCTCCACCCTCTTGTCAACGCTGTGGTGGGTGCGCGGCCTCTGTGGCAACCGCGAATGGGGGCCTGCGCAGGCGGGCACCGCCA
>JBKBWW010000023.1:30865-37271 GCA_046314475.1 Hydrogenophaga sp. | reverse complement strand
TGGGGCAGGGCGAGCAGGGCGCGGACGACCTCAGCGTGTGGGACGTGGCCATGCTCGGCCGCCTGCCGCACCAACCGTGGCTGGCGCCGCCTTCGCACGCTGACCGCGTGGCCGTGGAGCAGGCGCTGCGCGCCACCCAGGCCTGGGACTGGCGCGAGCGGCCGCTGGGCGCGCTCTCGGGCGGTGAGCGCCAGCGCGTGCTGCTGGCGCGCCTGCTCGCGGTGGAAGCCGACGTGTTGCTGATGGACGAACCCCTGGCCAACCTGGACCCGCCGCACCAGGCCGACTGGTTGTTGCTGGTGCGCGAACTGGTGGCACAAGGCAAGACCGTGGTGAGCGTGCTGCACGAGATCGGCATGGCGCTGCACGCCGACCAGATGGTGGTGATGGCGCAAGGCCGGGTGGTGCACCAGGGCGCTTGCGAAGACCCGGCGACCCACCAGGCACTCGAAGACGTTTTTGACCACCGCATCGCCATCCACCCGCTGGGCGACCAGTGGGTGGCGCTGCCCCGTTGAATTTTTTGGAGACTGTTGATGCAGATCGAATCACCCCCCACCGACAAACGCTACGAGAAGCCCGAGGGCGAACGCCGAGGCCTGGTCATCGTTCACACCGGCGACGGCAAGGGCAAGAGCACGGCGGCGTTTGGTTTGGCGCTGCGGGCGTTTGGCCGCACGCACGTACACGGCAAGCTCGTGAAGATTTTCCAATTCATGAAAGTGCCCTCAGCGCGGTTTGGCGAGCACCGCATCTTCGAGCAACTCGGTTTGCCGATCGAAGGACTCGGGGACGGTTTCAGCTGGAAGAGCCAGGACCTGGAGCATTCGGCGCAGCTCGCACGAGACGGCTGGCTGAAAGCGCGTGTGGCCATTCTGGGTGGTGAATACTTCATGGTCACGCTCGATGAGCTGACCTACCCGCTGATCTACGGCTGGCTGCCGCTGGACGACGTGCTGCAGACGCTGCGCGAACGCCCGCGCCATGTGCACGTGGTGATCACCGGGCGGCGCTGCCCGCCCGAGATCATCGAACTGGCCGACACCGTGACCGAGATGACCTTGGTCAAGCACGCGTTCAAGGCGGGCATACCCGCCCAGCGCGGCATTGAAGACTGATCCCGCACGCGAAAGGCAAGCCCCATGACCACCACAGTCCTGAGCGAAAAGACCGTGCTTCTCGTTCCGCGACGCACCGTTGCATCCGACACCACCGAGCGCTGGTCGGTCGACGACGTCGCCGCGCTGTTCGACCTGCCTTTCTCTGAATTGCTGCACCGCGCACAAACCGTCCACCGCGAACACTTCGACCCCACCGAGGTCGAGCTCGCCACGCTGCTGTCGGTGAAGACCGGTGGTTGCCCCGAAGACTGCGGCTACTGCCCGCAGTCGGTGCATTTCGACACCGGCCTGGAAGCCGGCAAGCTCATGGGCGTGGCCGCCGTGCGCGAAGCCGCGCAGCGGGCCAAACAGGCGGGCGCCACGCGCTTCTGCATGGGCGCAGCCTGGCGCGCGCCCAAAGACCGCGACGTCGACGCCGTGGCCGAACTCGTGCGCGCCGTGAAGGAAGAAGGCCTGGAGGCCTGCGCCACGCTGGGCATGCTGGGCGATGGCCACGCCGAGACCCTGCGCGATGCCGGCCTGGACTACTACAACCACAACCTGGACAGCGCGCCCGACTTCTACGGAGAAGTGATCACCACGCGCGACTACCAGGACCGCCTGGACACGCTGGAGCGCGTGCGCGGCGCGGGTGTCAAGGTGTGCTGTGGCGGCATCGTGGGCATGGGCGAGTCGCGCCGCCAGCGCGCCGCGCTCGTGGCCCAGCTCGCCAACCTCGCGCCCGACTACCCCGAGTCGGTGCCGATCAACAACCTGGTGAAGGTGCAGGGCACGCCGTTGGCCGACCAGCCCGACCTGGACCCGCTGGAGTTCGTGCGCACCATCGCCGTGGCGCGCATCACCATGCCGCGCGCCCGGGTGCGCCTCTCGGCCGGGCGCCAGCAGATGAGCGAGGCGGTGCAGGCCCTGTGTTTTCTGGGCGGTGCCAACTCCATCTTCTACGGCGAGAAGCTGCTCACCACCGGCAACCCCGACGTGGCGGCCGACATGGCCTTGCTCGCCAAGCTGGGCCTGCGGGCGCGGCGCGCCTGAGGTCTCCCACATGCCCGAGCTCTGGCCCGCCACTGTGGCTGCACCGCTTGCGTTGCTCGTGGCGCTGGCGCTGGACCGCGCGCTGGGCGAACCGCCGGCGCGCTGGCACCCCGTGGTGGGCATGGGGCGCTATTTGAGTTTCATGGGTTCGCGCGTGGCACCTGCCGGGGATGCCGAGCCACAAGCGCCGCGCGCCTTTGTCCTGGGTGCGTTGGCCTGGTGCTTGGGCGCGGTGCTGGTGGTGGCCCTTGCGATCGGTTTGGTGGGCGCCATCGCCAGCTGGGTGTGGTGGGCGCAGGCGCTGGTGCTGGGTGTGTTGCTCAAACCGTTGCTGGCCTGGCGCATGCTGCGCGACGAGGTGCATGCAGTGGAAACGGCGCTGGGTGAATCGCTGCCAGCTGGCCGGGCGCGCCTGGCCATGCTGGTGAGTCGCGACGTGAGCGCGCTCGACGCCGCGCAGGTGCGCGAGAGTGCCATCGAGTCGCTGGCCGAAAACCTCAACGATTCCGTGGTGGCGCCGCTGTTCTGGTTCGCCGTGGCGGGGCTGCCCGGCGCCGCGCTCTACCGCTTTGCCAACACGGCTGACGCCATGTGGGGCTACCGGGGCGAGCGCAACGGCCGCGACTGGACCTGGGCCGGCAAATGGGCCGCGCGCGCCGACGACGTGTTGTCGTGGCTGCCCGCGCGCATCACCGGGGCCTTGCTGGGCCTGCTCGGTGGCGCGCGGGGGCTGCCAACGCTGCCGGCACAGGCGCGGCGCACACCGTCACCCAACAGCGGCTGGCCCATGGCCGCGATGGCGCTGGCGCTGGACGTGCGCCTGGGCAAACCCGGCGTGTACGAGCTGCACGGCGCGGGCCGCAGTCCGCAAGCCGCCGACACCACACAGGCACTGCAACTGGCGGAGCGTGTGGTGCAGGCGCTGGCCGTTGCAGCACTGGTGTGGGCCGTTTGTGTGTGGAGGTGGGCACCATGACGCTCACGCACGGTGGGCCCGACGCCCTGGGTGTTCCGCGCTGGGACTTCTCCACCAACGCCAATGCCTGCGGACCCTGCCCAGTCGCGCTGGCCGCCGTGCAACAAGCCGACGCGCGCCATTACCCGGACCCTGCGCACACGGTGCTCCGTGAATCGCTCGCTGCCTTTCACGCGGTGGACGCCGAGCGCATCGTGATCGCTGCCAGCGCGAGCGAGTTCATCGCCCGCATCACCGCTTGGGTGGCGCGCGAGGGTGCTCTGAGGGTCTGGCTGCCCGCGATGGCCTATGGCGATTACGGCCGCGCCGCGCAGGTCTGGAAGTTCGAGCGCGTGCAAGACCCCGCACTCGCCCACCTCGCCTGGCTGTGCGAACCTTCCAGCCCGATGGGCCAGGCCGAGCCGCAGGCGCAGGCCGTGGTGGCGTCGGGCGCGCAGATCGTGCTCGACCGTGCTTATGAGCCGCTGCGCCTGAGCGGGCGCTGCAGCCTCGACCCCGCCGCGCTGCAAGGCGTGTGGCAACTCTGGACACCCAACAAGGCGATGGGATTGACCGGTGTGCGCGGTGCGTATGCCATCGCGCCCTCCCATGCGTCGGCAGACGCTCGCGCATTGGACCAACTGGCGCCTTCGTGGCCGCTGGGCGCGCACGCCGTGGCCCTGCTGGGCGCCTGGGTGTCGCCCGCCGCGCAGGACTGGCTGGCGCAGAGTCTGCAGACCCTGCGCGACTGGAAGCGTGAACAAATGGACCTGCTGAACGATCTGGGCTGGCGCGTGTTGCCCAGCGAAGCGAACTATGTCTGCGCCGCGCCGCCGCGCCCCATCGATGCGGTGGCCCTGCGCGCGGCGGGCATCAAGCTGCGCGACACCGCGTCGTTCGGTCTGCCGGGCCACTGGCGACTGGGGGTGCTGCCTTCGCAGGCGCAGGCGGCGTTGCAGATGGCTTTGCGCGAACAGGAGCGTGTGGAATGACCGCGCGCTGCGTGATGGTGCTGGGCACAACCAGCGGCGCGGGCAAGAGCTGGCTCACCACCGCGCTGTGCCGGCACTACGCCAGCCAAGGACTCAAGGTGGCGCCGTTCAAGGCGCAGAACATGAGCAACAACGCAAGGGTCGTGGCCGGTGGTGAGATCGGCTCAGCCCAATATTTTCAGTCACTCGCCGCGCAAGCCGAACCCGAAGTCCGCATGAACCCGCTGCTGCTCAAGCCCGAGGCCGACACGCGCAGCCAGGTGGTGCTGATGGGGCAGGTGAACGAGGCCTTGTCCAACATGCCGTGGCGCGGCCGCAGCCTGCACGTGTGGCCGCAGATCGCTGCCGCGCTCGATGCGCTGATGGCGGAAAACGACGTGGTGGTGATCGAGGGCGCGGGTTCGCCGGCCGAGATCAACCTGCACGCCAGCGACATCGTGAACATGCGCGTTGCCCTGCACGCACAGGCACGCTGTCTGCTGGTGAGCGACATCGACCGGGGCGGCGCCTTCGCCCACCTCTACGGCACTTGGGCGCTGTTGCCCGAAGAAGAGCGCGCGCTGATCCACGGCTTCGTGCTCAACAAGTTTCGTGGCGACGCCAGCCTGCTTGCGCCCGCGCCGCAGATGCTGCAAGACCTCACCGGCGTGCGCACGGTCGCCACGCTGCCGATGTGGTGGCAACACGGTTTGCCGGAAGAGGACGGCGTCTTTGACGACAGGACGCGCGCATCCGGCGCGGTGAGCAAGACAGTAGCCGTCATCGCTTACCCGCGCATCAGCAACCTCGACGAATTCCAGCCGCTCAAGAACGTGCCCGGCGTGCGCCTGGTCTGGGCGCGCGCGCCGGCCGACTGCGTGGGTGCCGACTGGATCGTGCTGCCCGGCAGCAAGGCCACGGCCGCCGATCTGGCCTGGCTGCGCACCCAGGGACTGGACCGCGCGATCGCCACGCACGCCGCACAGGGTGGGGCGGTGCTGGGCGTGTGCGGCGGGCTGCAGATGCTGGGCGAGGCGCTGATCGACACCCACGGCATCGACGGAAACGCACCCGGCCTGGGGCTGTTGCCGCTGGTGACGCAGTTCGACCAGCAAAAAACCGTGCGCCACACGCACACCACGTTCGGCGCTTTGCACGGCGCATGGGCCGCGCTCTCGGGCGTGGCCGCTGCTGGCTACGAGATCCACCACGGCCAGACCGCACAACACCCGGCGATGGCCGCGGGTGGCGATGTGGCGCGCGAGGCCATGCCCGACGGTCTGGGCTGGCAGAACGCGGCGGGCAATGTGCTCGGCGTCTACTTGCACGGCCTGTTTGAAGATCCGCGCGTGCTGCAGGCGCTCTTCGGCGCCACCGCGCCTACGCTGGAAACCGTGTTCAACGGCCTGGCCGATTTCATTGAAACCCACTTCGAGCCCGGCGTGCTCGACCAACTCATCGCACCATGAACACGAACATGCTCGACATCAGCCAGCCCGAACTCGCCCAGGCCCTGCAGCGCGCGCTGGACAACAAGACCAAGCCCCTCGGATCGCTCGGCCGCATCGAAGCGCTGGCGCAGCGCATCGGCTTGATCCTGGGCACCACGGCACCCGTGTTGCAGTCGCCGCAGATGCTGGTGTGCGCTGCCGACCACGGCCTGGCCGCTCGCGGCGTCTCGGCTTTTCCCAGCGATGTGACCTGGCAGATGGTGGAGAACTTCCTGGCCGGTGGCGCAGCGGTGAGCGTGCTGGCGCGCCAGCACCGCATCGGCCTGACGGTGGTGGACTGCGGTGTGAAGCACGACTTCGCGGCCCGAGACGGCTTGCTCGTCAAAAAGGTCGCGCGCGGCACCGCCGACGCGCTCGAAGGCCCGGCCATGAGCGCCGCGCAGTGCGCGCAGTCCATCGCCAATGGCCGCGAGGTGTTGCAAGGCTTGCCCGGCAATGCGCTGCTGCTGGGCGAGATGGGCATCGGCAACACCTCGGCCGCGTCCATGCTGCTGGCGCGCCTGGCCGGGCTGGACGTGGCCGAGGTCACCGGCGCCGGCACCGGGCTCGACGCACCAGCGGTGCAACGCAAGATCGGCATCCTGCGCGAGGTGCTGGCGCGCCACGCCGACGCGAAGGCGCCGCTGGACGCGCTCGCGGCCTTCGGCGGCTTCGAGATTGCCACGCTGGTCGGTGCGGTGCTGCAGGCAGCTGTTGAGCGGCGCGTGATCGTGGTCGACGGGTTCATCGCCACCTCGGCCGTGCTGGTGGCGGCGCACCTGCAGCCGCACGTGTTGCAGCGCTGCGTGTTCGCACACCGCTCGGGCGAGCGCGGCC
>JBKBWW010000023.1:0-30855 GCA_046314475.1 Hydrogenophaga sp. | reverse complement strand
CACGCGCTCATGCTCGCCCACCTCAAGGCCGAACCGCTGCTGGACCTGGGCCTGCGCCTGGGCGAAGGCTCGGGCGCGGCGCTGGCCTGGCCGCTGCTGGTGAGTGCGTGTGCGCTGCTGCGCGAGATGGCGAGTTTTGAAGCGGCGGGGGTGTCGCGCGATACCCATCACCCCGAGCCAACCTCCTCCGTTCGCCCTGAGCCTGTCGAAGGGCATCCCACTGTGTTGGCGAGGGCTTCGACAGGCTCAGCCCGAACGGACATCTGAGCACATGGCTGCCTTTGCCAGAAACTTCCTGCTGGCACTGCAGTTCTTCACCCGCATCCCGGTGACGGGGCGGCTGGCCGAGTGGGTGGGCTTCAGTCCGGCCCTGCTGCGCGCCAGCGCCGCGCACTTTCCGGGCGTGGGCTGGATCGTGGGCGGGCTCACGGCGGCGGTGTTGTGTGGCCTGTTGCTGCTCCTGCCGCCGGTGCCCGCTGCGCCCTGGGTGGCGGCGATCGCGAGCACCGTGTTCGGCGTGCTGCTCACCGGCGCCTTCCACGAAGACGGGCTGGCCGACCTGGCCGACGGGCTGGGCGGCAGCGCACACCGCGAGCGCGCGCTGGAGATCATGAAGGACTCGCGCATCGGCAGTTTTGGCGCCATCGCATTGGTGCTTGCGCTGTTGGCCAAGGTGGCGCTGCTGGCCTTGCTCGCCCAGGCGGATGCGTGGCTCGCGGTGGTGGCGCTGTTCGCCGCGCACGTCACCTCGCGCACCACGCCGCTGCTCGTGATCCGCACGCTGCCGCACGTGGGCGACACACCGCAATCGAAAAGCAAGCCGCTGGCCGAGAGTCTGTCCAACGGCGCGCTGGCCGCGGGCTTGCTCTGGTGGGTGTTGGCCATGGCCTTGGTCGTCTGGTTGCTGCCAGCAGCACCCTGGGCGCAGGCTGTGCTCGGCGCGTTGATCGGCCTGGCCTGGATGTGGCGCCTGCTGCAGCGCCGCCTGCAGGGCTTCACCGGCGACGGCCTGGGCGCCACGCAGCAGGTGTGTGAGGTGCTGTTCTACCTGGGTCTGGCGCTGTTTCTGCCTGTACCGGCATGAAGCTCTGGCTGCTGCGCCACGCGCGTGTCTTGTTGCCCGAAGGCCTGTGCTACGGCGCGAGCGATGTACCGGCCGATGCCACGCTCACGCGCGAGGCCGCGCAGGCCTTCGCACCGCTGCCGCCACCGGGCACGCCGGTGTGGGTCTCGGGCCTGCTGCGTGCGCAGCAGATGGTGAGCGCGCTGCAAGCCGAGCGGCCCGACCTGGGCGCCGCGCGCATGGACACGCGCCTGAACGAAATGGACTTCGGCCACTGGGAACTGCAGCGCTGGGACGGCATGCCGCGCAGCGCCTTCGACGCGTGGATGGCCGACTTTGCGCACCACCGCTTTGGTGGTGCCGAAAGCACGCAGATGCTGCTTTACCGCGTGGCCGCGGCGCTCGGCGATTTGCGCCCGGCGACCAGCACCGACGTGGTGTGGGTCACGCACGCCGGCGTGATCCGCGCGGTGCAGCACATCGTGGCCAGCGGGGGCGTGCACATCGTTGACGCGGCCGAGTGGCCCAAGGAAGCACCCGCGCCGGGCGGCTGGACCTCCCTGTCGCTTTGAAACACCACCCATCACCACACCATGACCCCATCGTCCCTGTCCACCCGCCGCCAGATCATGGCCGTGGTGATGCTGGTGCTCGCGCTCATCGGCGGCCTGGTGCGCTGGTTTGCACCACAGCCTTCGCTGGCGCGCGATGTGGGCTCTTTGCTGATGGTGCTGTGGCTGCCCATCGTCGGCAACGTCATCGGGTGGCTGATGCAGCGCGCGAGGGCGCCCAAACACCAGCTGCAGGGCTTCGCGGCGGGCACCGTGTTCGAGCCCCATGCCCGCATCGAACTCACCTTGCTCGCAGCCGACACGCCGCGGCTCAGCCGCCCGATCCGCGCGGGTTACTTCGATGGCGCCCTGGTGGTGGGCTCCGAAGGATTCACCACCCGCCTGGCGGTGCCGCCGGATGGGGAGCCGGTGCCCGAAGTGCCGTGCACGCTGGAGGTCCAGTTCCTGCGGCCCGAGTTGGCCATGGCACAGCTCACGGAGGGCACCAAGTTCGCCTTGCTCTCGGGCCGCACCGCGCTGGGCACCGGCCGTGTGCTGCCGCTGGAGCGGTGAGCAGGCGCTGTCAGGCCTGGGTCTTGTCCTTGAAGTCGCAGCACGCGATCACCGCGCACTTTGGGCACAGAGGCTTGCGCGCCTGGCACACATAGCGCCCGTGCAGGATCAGCCAGTGGTGTGAGTCCACCGCGTAAGCCGGTGGCACGCGCTTCATCAGCTGCATTTCCACCTGCAGCGGGTTCTTGCCCGGTGCCAGGCCGGTGCGGTTGCTCACGCGAAAGATGTGCGTGTCGACCGCCATGGTGGGCTGGCCAAAGGCCACGTTCAGTACCACGTTGGCCGTTTTTCGGCCCACGCCGGGCAGGGCTTCGAGCGCTTCGCGGTTGCGCGGCACCTCGCCGCCGTGTTGCTCCACCAGCAGGCGGCAGGCTTCCATCAGGTGCCGGGCCTTGCTGCGGTACAGGCCGATGGTCTTGATGTAAGCCTCCAGCCCTTCAAGCCCGAGGTCGAGGATTTCCTGCGGCGTGTTGGCCACCGGGAACAGCTTGCGCGTGGCCTTGTTCACGCCCACGTCGGTGGCCTGGGCCGAGAGCAGCACGGCGGCCAGCAGCTCGAACACGCTGGTGTATTCCAGCTCGGTCTGCGGGGTGGGGTTGGCGGCCTGGAGGGTGGCGAAGAAGGCTTCGATCTGGGCGGATTTCATGGCCGAAGTCTAGCGATCCGTGCGTGCCCAGCGGATTTGGGGACAATGCTCGTCTGTTCCATTTCGCTCTGCCCGACGAGACCCCGCCATGTCCTTCACCATCCCCTTCGCCGACCGCCTCAACAACGTAGAGACCTCCGCCATCCGCGAACTCTTCAAGCTGCTGGGCCGGCCAGGCATCATCAGTTTTGCCGGCGGCTTCCCTGACAGCGCGCTGTTCGATGTGGACGGCATCCGCGAGGCGGTGAACACCGCGCTGTCCGAGGAGCCAGGCGCGGCACTGCAGTACGGCGCCACCGAAGGCCACCAGCCGCTGCGCGAGCAGATCGCCGGGTTCATGGCCAGCAAGGGCGTGAGCGGTGTGGCGGCCAACGACCTCATCGTCACCACCGGTAGCCAGCAAGGTCTGGACCTGCTGGGAAAAACGCTGATTTCGCCCGGCGACAAGGTGATCGTTGAAGGACCCACCTTCCTGGCCACCATCCAGTGTTTCCGCCTCTATGGCGCTGAACTCATCACGGTGCCGGTGGACGGCGAGGGCACGCAGACCGACAAGCTGGAGCAGCTCATTGCCGAGCACAAACCGAAGTTCGTCTACCTCATTCCCACCTTCGGCAACCCCAGCGGCGCGCTCATGAGCCTGGAGCGGCGCAAGGCGGTGCTGGAGATGGCGGTCAAACACAACACGCTGATCGTGGAAGACGATCCGTACGGTGATCTGTACTTTGGCGATACGCCACCGCCCAGCTTGCTGGCCCTGAGCGCCGATGTGCCGGGCAGCCGCGAGCGGCTGGTGCACTGCGGCAGTTTGAGCAAGGTGCTCTCACCCGGCCTGCGCGTGGGCTGGATGGTGGGCCCGGCCGAGTTGCTGGCCAAGGCCACCATGTGCAAACAGTTCAGCGACGCCCACACCAGCACCTTTGCGCAAGCCACGGCCGCGCGGTACCTCAAGGCCGGGCGCATGCCCGCCACGCTGGCCAAGGTGCGGCAGGTGTACGCCGAGCGCGCGATCACCATGGGCAACGCCCTCCAGCGCGAACTGGGCGACGCCATCGAGTTTGTGCAGCCACAAGGCGGCCTGTTCATCTGGGCGCGGCTCACCGGTGCAGGCGGCAAGGTGGCCGATGGCGCGGAGCTGGCCAAGCGCGCGATCGACAAAGGTGTGGCGTTTGTGCCGGGCGCACCGTTCTACGCCCGCAACCCCGACCCGGCGACGCTGCGCCTGAGCTTTGCCACCGTGGGTCTGGAGAAGATCGAAGAAGGTGTGGGCCGCCTCGCCCAGGCGCTCTGATTCAGTCGGTTGATTCGAACTGCGCGGCGTTCTTGCCTTTGAACGGCGCGTAGAACGCCTTGATCGCTGCCATGTCGGCGTCCACATCGCCGGTGGGCTCAAACAGCGGACCCAGGCCGCTGACCTTGCGCTCGTAGTCCATGTAGGCCATGACGATGGGCACCTGCGCCTCGCGGGCGATGTAGTAGAAGCCGGTCTTCCAGTAGCGTGTCTTGCTGCGTGTGCCCTCGGGCGGCACGATGAGCTGCAGCGGGCCGTCGGCCTCCCGAATGGCCCGGGCCGAGGCCGCCACCAGGTTGGTGGACTGCTCGCGGTTCACTGAAATGCCGCCGAGCCAGCGCATGACGCTACCAAACGGCGCGCGAAAGATGCTCTGTTTGCCCATCCAGCGGATGTTGAGCCGCAAGGCAAAAGCCACCATCAAGGTGTAGGGCAGGTCCCAGTTGCTGGTGTGGGGTGCTGCGATCAGCACGCTGCGCGCAGCGTGAGCGGGCAGGGCGCCTTCCACGCGCCAGCCGGTGAGTTTCAGAAAGCCGATGGAGAAGGCGCGCAGCAATGTGTTGACGACGGGCGTGGTGAAGATCGTGCGTTGCATGGCGCCGAGTATCGGCGACGGATGCATGCGCGGCGTTACGATGCGACCGCATGAAACCCGAAGACTTGGAACGCCTGCTCACCGTGGAGATGCCGTTCGGCAAACACAAGGGCCGCGTGATCGCGGACCTGCCGGGCAACTACCTCAACTGGTTCGCCCGCGAGGGTTTTCCCAAGAGCGAGGTGGGGCGCCTGCTGCAGCTCATGCACGAGATCGACCACAACGGCTTGAGCGATCTGCTCACGCCGCTGCGGCGGCGCTGAACCTGATCAGCTCAGACCCAGGGCGTCAAACACGCGAGCCGCAGCGTACGCGTCGTTGGCCGCATAGACCAGCTGCGATTCGCTCAGGTGCGGGTTGGCCCAGTTCGAAGTGGCGGCCTTCTTGGATTTGAGGAAGCGGCGGTTGAACAGCACCGCCACCGCGCCCTTCACGCCCATGTCCTTGCGGTAACCGCGTTCGCGGAACACGGTGTTGAGCTCCAGCACGGCGGCAGGCTCCACCGCGAGTTTGGACACGATGCGTTTGGTGTCGTCGCCCAGTCCAAAGCCGGCCTTGGTGTGTGCGCCGTCGGCCAGCAAGGCCGCCACCTGCTCGCGGCAGGCCGGGTCGTGCAACTGGAACACCCAGGCGCGCTGCAGGTTGGACAACTGCACGATGTGCGGCCCGTCGGAGAGCTGGTCCTTGAAGAAGGTGGGCTTGGATTCGGTGTCGAAGCCCCAGACCGCGCTGTCGACCAGCTCGGCGCAGGCCTCACGCGCCTGCCGGGCGGTGTTCACCAGCACGATGCGGTCCAGACCCAGGCGGTCGAAAGGCTCGAGCAGGGCGATCTCGTCCTTGCTGGGCGTGGGGTGTTGTTCGCGGGGTGTCGTCATGTGCGACGCAGGATACCCCGGCGCGCATAATCGCGCCCCTTGCTTCCCGTCTTTTCCCGAACTTCGGTCCCCCGACTTCGCGCTGCACGCGCCCGACTGCCATGAGAAAAACCTTTCCGCTGACCCAAGAGGGCCGCCACCCCGACCGCGTGCTCGAAGCCGTCAAACATGAAATCCGCAAATACCTCAAGCGCGAGCGCCGCCGCGATCTGCCGGAAGGGGTGGATTTCCTGGACTTTGACTGCCGCTGCGGTGCAACGAAAGACACGGCCCAGGTGGTGCACCTCTCGGCCTTGATGGCCAGCCTGGACGCGGTGGCGAAAGAGGGCGCCACCGAAGCCTACGTGGAGGTCTTGGCCAAGCCCGGCGTTCGCCAGGCCCGCCCGCCGGGCGCCAGCGCCAAAGAAGACCATCCGGCACAATCTGCCGATGCCTCCGATCACACTGCCCCCACCCCCGAAGACCCCGCTGCTTGAGGTGGACAACGGGCCACCCGCCGAGGGTGAGTTCGTTCGCTTTCCCGGCTCGCCGTTCGAGCTGTTTTTGCCCTACCCGCCAGCCGGCGACCAGCCCGAGGCGATCCGCCAACTGGTGGAAGGCGTGAACGACGGCGAGGTGTTCCAGACCTTGCTGGGCGTGACCGGTTCGGGCAAGACCTTCACCATGGCCAACGTGATTGCGCGGCTGGGCCGTCCCGCCATCGTGTTCGCGCCCAACAAGACGCTGGCCGCGCAGCTCTACAGCGAGTTCCGTGAGTTTTTCCCGAAGAACGCGGTCGAGTACTTCGTCAGCTACTACGACTATTACCAGCCCGAAGCCTACGTGCCGCAGCGCGATCTGTTCATCGAAAAGGACAGCGCGATCAACGAGCACATTGAGCAGATGCGCCTGAGCTGCACCAAGAGCATCCTGGAGCGGCGCGACGTGATCATCGTGGCCACGGTGTCGGCCATTTACGGCATCGGCAAGCCCGAGAGCTACCACCAGATGGTGATGACGCTGCGGGTGGGTGACAAGGTCGGCCAGCGTGACCTGATCGCGCAGCTGGTGCGCATGCAGTACGCGCGCAATGAGCAGGACTTTTCGCGCGGCAAGTTCCGCGTGCGCGGCGACACCATCGACGTGTTCCCGGCCGAACACTCCGAAATGGCGATCCGCATCGAGCTGTTTGACGACGAGGTCGAGACGCTGCAGCTGTTCGACCCGCTCACCGGCAAGGTCCGCCAGAAGATCCCGCGCTTCACGGTCTACCCCAGCAGCCACTACGTGACGCCCCGCGAGCAGGTGCTCAGCGCGGTGGAAGCCATCAAGCTCGAGTTGGCGGATCGACTGAAGGAGTTCGTCAGCATGGGCAAGCTGGTGGAGGCGCAGCGGCTGGAACAGCGCACCCGCTTCGATCTGGAAATGCTCAGCGAGGTGGGCCATTGCAAGGGCATCGAGAACTACTCGCGCCATCTCTCGGGCAGCCTGCCCGGCGAGCCGCCGTCCACACTGACCGACTACCTGCCCAAGGACGCCATGATGTTCCTGGACGAGAGCCATGTGCTGATCGGCCAGTTCGGCGGCATGTACAACGGCGACCGCGCGCGCAAGACCACGCTGGTGGAATACGGGTTTCGACTGCCCAGCGCGCTGGACAACCGGCCGCTGAAGTTCGACGAGTTCGAGCAGCGCATGCGCCAGGTGGTGTTCGTCTCGGCCACGCCGGCCGACTACGAAAAGACGCACGCCGGCCAGGTTGTCGAGCAGCTGGTTCGGCCCACCGGCCTGGTGGACCCGGAGCTGGAAGTGCGCCCTGCCACCCACCAGGTGGACGATGTGCTGCAGGAGATTCGCATCCGGGTGGAGAAAAACGAGCGCGTGCTGATCACCACGCTCACCAAGCGCATGGCCGAGCAGCTCACCGACTACCTGACCGAAAACGGCGTGAAGGTGCGCTACCTGCACAGTGACGTGGACACCGTGGAGCGGGTGGAGATCCTGCGTGACCTGCGCCTGGGCGCCTTCGACGTGCTGGTCGGCATCAACCTGCTGCGCGAGGGCCTGGACATTCCCGAGGTGTCGCTGGTGGCGATCCTTGACGCCGACAAGGAAGGCTTCCTGCGTTCCGAGCGCAGCCTGATCCAGACCATTGGCCGCGCTGCGCGCAACCTCAATGGCCGCGCCATTCTCTATGCCGACCGCATCACCGAGTCGATGAAAAAGGCGATGGACGAGACCAACCGGCGCCGCACCAAACAGGTGGCGCACAACCTCGCCATGGGCATCGAGCCGCGCAGCATCAACAAGCGCATCAAGGATCTGATCGACGGCGTCTACAGCGAGAAGGCGGGCAAGGAAGCCGACCGTCTGGCCGCCGAAAGTGCGCACCGTGCCAGCATCGACGAGATGAGCGAGAAGGACGTGGCGCGCGAGATCAAGCGGCTGGAAAAGCTCATGCTGGAGCACGCCCGCAACCTCGAATTCGAGAAGGCGGCCAGCGTGCGAGACCAGTTGGGCCGGCTCAAGGCCTCGGTGTTTGGTGCATCTGGCATGGACAACGTCGCCTGAGGGCGGGCAGCTGCGTTGGCCTTCCTGGCCCGCATAACCACCCGTGCGCACTTCCTTGCGCCACGTTTTTCCTTTGTGACTGAACGAACGCGGTGCAACCGGGTCTCAAACCGAGGGCTTTTCACGAAGTGAGACCAATCGGTAATTTTTTGATCTTTTGAGTCATTCGGTCGATTTGTCATGGACAAACGACGTTTCTGGTTTAAGATGCTGAGCAAATCACTAGGCTTTTAAGCTATACTCGACGAAAACAGTCGGGAAAGCCTTCGATGAAGTGACCCAGAGCGGTCAGGGTGGGCGGAGAAGGGGTTCAAGGGGTGATACCCGTGGGCCAGTCAACGACAGTCAAGCCAACATTCAAGGAGCTTGAAAAATGCGCCTCACGACCAAAGGCCGCTTTGCGGTCACAGCCATGATTGACCTGGCCCTGCGCCAGAACAACGGTCCTGTCACGCTCGCGGCCATCAGCCAGCGGCAGCAGATTTCGTTGTCTTATCTCGAGCAGTTGTTCGGCAAGCTGCGCCGCCACGAACTCGTCGAATCGACGCGTGGGCCGGGCGGTGGCTATACCCTGGGCCGCAAGGCATCCGAGATCACCGTGGCCGACATCATTGTGTCGGTGGACGAGCCGATCGATGCCACGCAATGTGGTGGCAAGGAAAACTGTCTGGGCGAAGGACACCGCTGCATGACCCACGAACTGTGGGCTGCGCTGAACACCAAGATGGTGGATTTCCTCGACTCCGTATCCTTGCAGTCGCTGGTGGACGATCAGCTCGCCAAAGGTGTGGTGGTGGAGAACGCCCCCATGATCAAGCGAGCCATCTCCAGTGCGCCGGTGGTCAAGCCCATTCGCGTGAACGCGCCCAACTCGGTGTTTGCACTGGGTGGAGCAGCGTTCTCCAAATGAGCCTGAAGGCCCGGAGCCACGCTCCGGGCTGCAGCAGGCAGTTTTGTCACCACCCGTTCTTTGATTCATTCAGCCAGCCCTGAGGCCGTCAGCCATGAGCACTCCCCACTTTCCCATTTACATGGACTACAGCGCCACCAACCCCTGCGACCCGCGGGTGGTGGACGCCATGATTCCCTGGTTGCGTGAACACTTCGGCAACCCGGCGTCGCGCAGCCATGCATGGGGCTGGGAAGCCGAGAAAGCCGTGGAAACCGCCCGCGAACAGGTGGCCGCGCTGATCGGCGCCGATCCCCGGGAAATTGTCTGGACCAGCGGAGCGACCGAGTCCAACAACCTGGCGCTCAAAGGCGCGGCGCACTTCTACAAGACCAAGGGCAAGCACCTCATCACGGTCAAGACCGAGCACAAGGCCGTGCTCGACACCTGCCGCGAACTGGAGCGCCAGGGCTTTGAGGTGACGTACATGGACGTGCAGGCCGATGGTTTGCTCGACCTTGAGGCTTTCAAGGCTGCGATCCGCCCCGACACGATCATCGCTTCGGTGATGTTCGTGAACAACGAGATCGGTGTGATCCAGGACATCGCGGCCATTGGAGCCATCTGCCGTGAGAAGGGTGTGATCTTCCACGTGGACGCCGCGCAAGCCACCGGCCGCGTGGACATCGACCTGCAGACCTTGCCGGTCGACCTGATGAGCCTGACCTCGCACAAGACCTATGGCCCCAAAGGCATCGGCGCCCTGTATGTGCGCCGCAAACCGCGCATCCGCATCGAGGCGCAGATGCACGGTGGCGGTCACGAACGCGGCATGCGTTCAGGCACGCTGCCCACCCACCAGTGCGTAGGCATGGGCGAGGCCTACCGCATTGCCAAAGCCGAGATGCACGAAGAGAACGCGCGCATCCGTGCCCTGCACGAGCGCATGCTCGCCGGCCTGAAAGACGTGGAAGAAGTCTTCATCAACGGCCACGAAACGAAGCGCGTGCCGCACAACCTCAACATGAGCTTCAACTACGTTGAAGGCGAGTCGCTGATCATGGGCATCAAAGGTCTGGCGGTTTCGTCGGGCTCGGCATGCACCTCGGCCAGCCTGGAGCCCAGCTATGTGCTTCGCGCCCTGGGCCGCAGCGATGAGCTGGCGCACAGCAGCCTGCGCATGACCATCGGCCGCTGGACGACCGAAGAAGAAATCGATTACGCAGTGGGCACGATCAAGGAAAACGTGGCCAAGTTGCGCGAACTGTCCCCTCTGTGGGAAATGTTCAAAGAAGGTATTGACCTGTCCACCATCCAGTGGGCGGCACATTGAAGGAGAAACAGCATGGCTTATTCAGAAAAAGTGGTTGACCACTACGAGAACCCCCGCAATGTGGGTTCGTTCGAAAAGGGCGACGACAGCGTGGGCACCGGCATGGTGGGCGCGCCCGCCTGCGGCGACGTGATGAAACTGCAGATCAAGGTCAACCCGACCACGGGCGTGATCGAAGACGCGCGCTTCAAGACCTACGGCTGCGGCTCGGCCATCGCTTCCAGCTCGCTGGTGACCGAATGGGTCAAGGGCAAGACGCTGGACGAAGCGGCTGCGCTGAAGAACAGCCAGATCGCCGAAGAACTGGCGTTGCCGCCGGTCAAGATCCATTGCTCCATCCTGGCCGAAGACGCGATCAAGGCCGCGGTGGACGACTACCGCAAGAAGCACAGCCACTGAGCTGCACAGGCGCCATGTCCATTTCCATTTCCGAAGCCGCTGCGCGGCACGTGACCCGCTACATTGCCAAGCGTGGCAAGGGCGTGGGCGTGCGCCTGGGCGTGAAGACCACGGGCTGCTCCGGCATGGCCTACAAGCTGGAGTACGCCGACGAGATCGCGCCGGAAGACGTGGTGTTTGAAGACAACGGCGTGAAGGTGCTGGTCGACCCCAAGAGCCTGGCCTACATCGACGGTACCCAGCTCGACTTCGTGCGCGAGGGCCTCAACGAGGGCTTCCGCTTCAACAACCCGAACGAACGCGACCGTTGTGGTTGCGGTGAGAGTTTCCGGGTTTGATGTCTTAGTGGCCTCATTCAAGCCGCCCGCGCGTCAAAGCGCCGGCGGCTTTTGTTTTATGAATTTGAACCTGCAATCCAACGACTTCGAGATATTCGGCATCGACCCCGGCTTTGCTGTGGACCGCGCTGCTTTGGACGCGCGCTGGAAAGACCTGCAGCGCGAAGCCCACCCCGACCGGTTTGCCACCGCCGATGCGCAGGCCCAGCGCCAGGCCATGCAGTGGTCGGTGCGGATCAACGAGGCTTACCAGCGCCTGAAGGACCCGCTCAAGCGGGCGGCTTACTTGTGTGAAATGAACGGCGCGCCGATCCAGGCCGAGAACAACACGGCCATGCCCGCAGCTTTCCTGATGCAGCAGATGCAGTGGCGCGAAGACCTGGAAGAGGCCGGCGGACTCGCCGATCTGGAGCGCATGGCAGACGACGTGGCCCAGGCGCGTCGCACCATGTTGCAGGGCCTGCAGACCACCGCCGATGACTCGCGCAACTGGCCCGCGTTGGCGCAGCAGGTCAGAGCCCTTATGTTCGTTGAGCGCTTTGCGCGCGATGTGGAAAGCCGCATCGATCTGCTGGGACAATAGGCGGTTGTTTTTTGAACCGATCGTGATCCATGGCGCTTCTGCAGATTTCCGAACCCGGCCAGTCCCTTGACCCCCACCAACGCCGCGTCGCGGTGGGCATCGACCTGGGCACCACACACTCGTTGGTGGCGGCGGTGCGCCACGGCGTCTCCGAATGCCTGCCCGCCGCCGATGGCCGCGTGATCCTGCCCAGTGTGGTGCGTTATCTCGATCCGGCCCAGGGTGGTTCGGGCCGGCAGATCGGTTTTGACGCGCTGGCTGCGCAGGTGCAGGACCCCGCCAACACGGTGAGCTCGGTCAAGCGCCTCATGGGCCGCAGCCGCGCGCAGGTGGTTGACGTGGACAAGCTCTCTTACAACGTGGTCGAGCAGGACGGCATGGCCGTGGTCGAGACCGTGGCCGGTCGCAAGACACCGATGGAGGTGAGCGCCGAGCTTCTGGCCACACTGCGTTTTCGCGCTGAAGACAGCTTCGACGACGAGCTGTACGGCGCGGTGATCACCGTGCCCGCGTACTTCGACGATGCACAGCGACAGGCCACCAAGGACGCGGCGCAACTCGCCGGCATCAACGTGCTGCGCTTGATCAATGAACCCACGGCCGCGGCCATTGCCTATGGCCTGGACAACAGCTCCGAAGGTGTTTACGCCATCTACGACCTGGGCGGCGGTACTTTCGACATCTCCATCCTGCGGCTCACCAAAGGCGTTTTCGAGGTCATGGCCACCGGTGGCGACTCGGCCCTGGGTGGCGACGACTACGACCAGGCGCTGGCTGCCTGGGTACTCGCTCAAGCCGGCGTGAGCGCAGCGCTCAACGCCTCGGAACGCGCCGCGGTGCACGCCGAGGCGCGTCGTGTGAAAGAAGCTTTGTCGTCATCGACCAGCGACACCTTCCGCGCCAGCGTAGCGGGTCAGACCATCGAGAAGTCCGTGACCTCCACCGAGTTCGAGGACTGCACCGCAGCGCTCACGGCCCGCACCATGACCGCGGTGCGCAAGGTGCTTCGCGACGCGGGCATCACCAAAGACGAGGTCCAGGGCGTGGTCATGGTCGGTGGCTCGACCCGCATGCCGGTGGTGCGCCGCACGGTGGGCGAATTCTTCGGCCAGGAGCCGCTGACCAACCTCAACCCCGACGAGGTGGTGGCGCTGGGCGCTGCCATCCAGGCCAATGCACTCGCCGGCAACAGCCGCGACGGCGACCTGCTGCTGCTCGATGTGATTCCACTGTCTCTGGGCATCGAGACCATGGGTGGCCTGGTCGAGCGCATCGTGCCGCGCAACAGCGCCATTCCGACCGCGCTCGCGCAGGACTTCACCACGTATCAAGACGGCCAGACCGCGCTCGCGCTGCACGTGGTGCAGGGCGAACGCGATCTCGTGGCCGACTGCCGCAGTCTTGCGCGCTTCGAACTGCGCGGCATTCCACCCATGGTGGCCGGTGCAGCGCGCATCCGCGTGACCTTCACGGTGGACGCCGATGGCCTGCTGTCGGTGAGCGCGAAAGAGCAGGGCAGCGGCGTGGAGGCGCGGGTGGACGTGAAGCCCGCTTACGGCCTCTCCGACGAGCAGATCGCTGCCATGTTGCAAGACAGTTTCGCCACGGCGGAGCAAGACATCCAGGCGCGCGCGCTGGTCGAGGCCCGCGTGGACGCCGACCGTATGATCGCCGCCACGCGCACCGCGCTGGCTGCCGACGCCGACCTGTTGGAGCCCGGCGAGCGCGAGCAGATCGACACCCTCATCGCCGCGCTGACGGCCACTGCGGCAGGCGACGACGCCCAGGCGATCGAAGCTGCCACCAGCGCCTTGGCCAAAGCCACCGAACCCTTCGCTGCGCTGCGCATGAACCGCGGTATCCAGCAAGCCTTGTCCGGCAAAAAACTCGAAGAAGTCTGAATCCCATGCCCATCATCAAGATCCTGCCCCACCCCGAATACTGCCCCCAAGGCGCCAGCATCACGGCGCCTGCGGGCACCTCGATCTGCGAAGCCCTGCTCGACAACAAGATCAATATCGAGCACGCCTGCGACATGAGCGCGGCTTGCACGACCTGCCACGTGATCGTGCGCGAGGGCTTCAACAGCCTGAACGAGCTCGACGAGACCGAAGAAGACCTGCTCGACCGCGCCTGGGGCCTGGAGCCGAATTCACGTCTGTCCTGCCAGGCCATCCTGGCGCAGAACGACGTGACGGTGGAGATCCCGAAGTACTCGATCAACCACGCCAAGGAACTGCACTGATGCGGCAAATCGTCCTTGACACGGAAACCACCGGCCTGTCCGCCGACAACGGCGACCGCATCATCGAGATCGGCTGCGTGGAGCTGCTCAACCGCAAGCTCACCGGCAACAACCTGCACTTTTACGTGAATCCCGAGCGCGACAGCCACGAGGACGCGCTCAAGGTTCACGGCATCAGCAACGAGTTCCTGCGCGACAAGCCGAAGTTCGCTGCCATCGCCGACGAGTTGCTCGAGTACCTGCGCGACGCCGAGCTGATCATCCACAACGCGCCGTTCGACATCAGCTTTCTCAACAAGGAACTGGAGCGCCTGGGCCGCCCTTCGATCAAGACCGTGATTGGCCAGGTGACCGACAGCCTGGTGATGGCCAAGGAAATGTTTCCCGGCAAGCGCAACGGTCTGGACGCGCTGTGCGACCGACTCGGCGTGGACAACTCGGGGCGCACGCTGCACGGCGCGCTGCTCGACGCCGAGTTGCTCGCCGATGTGTACATCAACATGACGCGCGGTCAGGACGCGCTGCTCATGGACCTGGGCGATGCGCCCGATGAAAACGGCCTGACCGAGACCTTGGACTTGAGCCGCTTCGAGCTACCGGTGCTGCGCGCCAACGAACAGGAAACGCAGGCGCACGATGGTGTGTTGGCCGACCTGGACAAGGCCAGCAAAGGAAAAACCGTGTGGCGTTCCTTGGCCGCTGCCTGAAACCGCTGAAAACCTGGCTATAATCTGAGGCTTCCGATCGATCGAAGCCTTGTTGCAAGATTGAGCGATCGGGCGGTTAGCTCAGTGGTAGAGCACTGCCTTCACACGGCAGGGGTCGCAGGTTCGAACCCTGCACCGCCCACCAAAACATCAACCCCCGTTGGCCTCGGCCAGCGGGGGTTTTCGTTTTGTGGCGCCTCAACGGGCAGCGAGGTCAGTCGTGGTCGCTGCTGCTGCTGGTCGAGCCGCTGATGTTCACCTCGAACAGTCCAAAATGCGCGTCCCTCTGCAAGCCTTCTTCAGGTTCGCTGTAGCTCGCGACGCTCTCTGGTTGAACGGGGTCTTCCAGGTCTTCGCCGACCCCGGGTGTTTTCGCCAAGGTGGTGTCGGGCGCGAGGCCCAGGCAATGGCGGGTTTCCTTGATGGCCCGTGTCGCAATGCCGGCGATGCCATGGATGCCGAACTCCCACATGGGCAGTGTGTACAAAGTCTTTGCTGTCCAACCCACGATGGCGGTCGCCGCAACCGTGCTCGCCGTCACGAGAACGCCTGCCATTTGCTCTGAAGACAGCCCCAGATTGTTCAGGCCACTCTCGTCCAGCGTCATGTTGTATGACGTGGCCAATGCCCGTGCATCCTGCAGTTGCCGGTCGTAGTCCATCAACGATTGGCCCAGGCAGATGGCCTGTGTCGTGGTCCAACTCAGCGCTGTCATGTAACCCAGCACGCGACCGATGCTGCGGATTGTCAAGGGCGCCCCGTCCAGCCAGGGCTCGGGTGCCGAGCTTTCACCCACCATCGACTTGATGGTCAGCTTGGCCACCTGGTTGGCGCGAGCGCCGCGCGTGGTCAGTTCATCGGAGAGTTTCTTGGCGCGCTTGGCCGCTGCCAGAATGCGTTTGAGCGATTGATGCAGCTGTGCATGCGTTGTTGCGAGTGTGGCGTCGTAGCTCTGCATGGCCAGCCAGTGCTCATCCTTGTCGCTGTGGGTCTTGCGGTACTCGACAATCCGGGCACGCATGTCCTCGATCTTCTTGATCAGCGCGAGGGCGTCCAAGCAGCGTGCGCGCCACAGTTCCAGCGTGATCCGGGCGGCCTCCTTCTTGGCGCCGAGCACGGCGGGGTGTCCACCATCGGCCAGATCGACGCCCTGGAAACTGGCTCGCCAGACGTTTTGCCACTCAAACATCGAGACCATGGCGATGGATCCCAGCAGCGTGTGGAGCACCATGTCGGGCACACGCGCCGCAGCACTGCCCATCCAGAGCTTCCAGAACATGTTGGCTGTTCCAGACATGGCGTTGAGCACGGTGAAGGTGTGCACAGGCACTTCATCGGTGATGAAGGATCGGGTGCGGGCGGCGCCCACCACGGCGCGTGACGGATCGGTCTGGCCGGGTTTGACCGTGCCGTCGGCGTGGCGCTCGGGAACACTGGCGTTGGAGCGCAACCGTTTCGGGATGCGTGAGCCGCCGTCGGGCTTTTTGGCTTTCTCCCGCTGGATCAGGCCATCGACGATCCCGTTCATGATCTTTCTGTATTTCTCCACCTCGGCCGGGTTGCCCTCGATCCATGCACGCATCTGAAGTGCCTGGGCCGTCTGGTAGTTGATGTAGGCGGCTTGATCGGGTGAGCCGTAGCTCACACCAGCGCCGCGCTGGGCGCCACCGACGGGTTCGCCAAAAATCACCTGCATGAACGGCACACCCAGCATCGTGATCAGCGGTGCATAAAGCGCTGCCCCGGGCAAACCGGCGCCGACCATGACCGCGCCATAGGTGTTGCCGACCACCTTGCCCAGCCCAAAGGTGAGCCAGTACATGACCAGTGCCGAGTAAATGCTGGTGCGCAGCCGCCGTGCGCCCAGTTCCTTCTTTTGAGCCAGTGTTTCCTGCTTGGCCAGCGAGGTGGCACCCTGGAGGGACGGCACCTGGTCCATCAGCTCGGCTTGGGTGGCGGCCGAGAGGTTGGACAGGGCTTCCATCTGCACCAGCAGTTTGGTCACCCAGGCCACGCCATCATTTGCAATGCCTTCGGCATCGCGGGGCGTTGCCACCATTTCAATGTTGATGCGCGGGCTTGCGGGTCTGGGCGAATTGGGCGGTGAATTGGACGGGGTGTTGCCCATGGCACTGGACAGGCCCAGGCGGTTTCGGTTGCTGAGGAGTGCAATGCTTTGGCCCATGGGTGACAGGGGCAAGACCGGCACCACAGGGCGCTCCTTGTCGGGATCGTCTCCGAAGAGCTTGAAGAACTCCATAAAAGTTCGATGCTCCTCGCTTCCTTGGTGGCCGTGGCTATCGCTGTGATCTGACTGTTCCATGTCACGCTCCTCAGCTGTGAGCCATTTTGGCGAGCGCCTCGTCCTGCGCGAACCATTCCGGGTCCAGCAGGCCCTTGAGCAGACCGTTGCGCCAGCTCACCACCAGATTCGCAAAGCCCTGGATGGACTTGGCGAGTTGTTCGCCTTTGGTGTTGTCGTCGGTGGGCATGCCCACGCTGAACAGCACGCGGTCGTGGCTGGCGTCGTAGCAGAAGAGCCCGTTGAGATCGCCCATCCACAGCATCTGCTGGGCGAGCAAGGCTTCGTACACGGCTTGGCGTGCTTTGGGCTCGGGTGCGCCCACTTCCAGAATGAGTTGAACGCCGGCGGGAAACGAGGTTTTCATCATCAGCTCGATGTCCACGCCGTTGAAGGTGATGGGCTGGCCGAGGCCCAGCGCCGTGGTGTCCTTGAGGGCCAGCGCCTTGCTGGCGTCGGCGCAAAGTTGGGCGAAGATTTTGGGGTTCATGGTGGTGCTTTTTGAAGGTGCAACCGCGCGTGGCGCGGTTGCGGGGACAGTGGAGACGCTTCGCTCTTGGAGCGCGCGGGAGGTCAGAGCTTGGAAGCCCGGTTCAGGTAGGCCATGAAGTTGGGTACCTTGGTCCAGGGCGTGGAGCCGGTCGTCAGCACCTCGGTGGCGATCTGGCGCAGATCGTTCAAGGGGACCAGGCGCTTGAGATGCTCCGCAGAAGGTGGCGGCGATTTGGGGTCCAGGTCGTGTGCGCGCATCTGCAGGCCATAGTCGACAGCGTCCTTGATGGCGTCTTGTGTGGCGAACTTCACCGGCTCGGGACGCTCGTTGTCCTGCCGGATGTCAATGGCCAGACCGGCGTAGTCCACGCAGTACTTTTCGTAAAGCCGAACCTTCTGGCGCGCGCCCACGATGAGTTTTTCGTAGTTGCCCACCTTGATGGCGTTGGCGGTGGCGGGCGCCAATTGGTCGAAGACGACCTTGTACGCAAGCTCGGTGCCTTGCCAGGCTTCGACGTTGTTGGGGCTCAGCGAGTCAGAGCCAAACAAGAATCGGTTGGGGTACTTCTCCAGCAGCGTTACCAGCTGATGGATCTTGGTGGGGTCGAGTGCCTTCTCCTCGTCGTCCATCGTGAGCTGCTTGGCGACGGTGTCCCAGGACAGGTCGAAGTACACATGCTTCATCTCGGCGTCCTGCAGCACTTGTTCAAGCCGGTCGAGGTGGCCGTCGCGGATGCGTGAATATTTCCCCAAACCGCCTGCGTGGGCCCAGATGATGTCTGTGCCCCTGCAGTCGGGTTGCTTCAGGAAGTTGCAGATGCCTTTGAAGTGAGCGAGTTCATGCAACTTCCTGTCCCAGGGCATCACGTCCACGTCGCAGTGCAGCACCACGGGCATGCCGATCACGCCACAGGTGTTCATCAGCTTGATCAACGCGCAGGCGCGGTTCGTCATGTCGGCCTGCAGGGAAATGCTCACTTTTTCCTGCACCCATTCCTTGTAAACCGTGATTTCGCCCACGCCTGTGAAGACGCCCTTGCGGCGGCGCAGCTTGTCGATCAGCAACTCGCTGTTGCGCATGTCGCCCAGAGGCAGGCCGGTCACCATGGGGTCGAACCGGTGCCTGTCTTCAGGTTTGAGTGCGAGGTAGGCGTCGGCGGTCTGGTCGTCCACCATGGTGTTGTAGTAAAGCGGGCCGTCTGCCTTGATCAGCTCCTTGTACGTGGCCTCGTCCACCATGAAAGCCTTGCGCACCTTCATGTCGGAGATGTAGTAGTTCGGCACATCATGGATGTCCACTGACGTTGAACCCTTGACCGGGTTGAATTCGGCCCACAACGCCTTGCTCCAGCGGCCACCGTTCCAGAACCGGTCGATGGCCAGCTGCTGGCTGACGGTGAGCTTGGGCATGTGGTCCAAGGCATCGCAACTGCCGCACTGCACCAGCAGGTTGGTCGGAATGGGCGCGAGCACGGTGTACGCCATGTGCATCTGGTTCATGGCCGCCAGCAGTTCCTGGGGATTGGAGCCTTGCTGGGCGTAGTTCTTGTGGTGAAAGTGGACGTCACCTTTGGAGCCTTGGCGCACCAGTTTCTGGGCGCGGGGCATCTCGATCTTGTCGTGGCTGGCGGTGAACTTGGTTTCCATGACCCGCCCCTCACTTCTTGACCGGAGCCGCCGGGAACTTCTGGTGCAACTCCTGCGCCTGCTGAGCCGCGAAGACGCAAGCGTTGAGCAACTGGTCGGCAGTGGCGCCGGCCAGTTCGATCGGCTCGGCGTAGAAGATGTGGCCGTTCTTGGGCGAGATGCCGAAGCCGATGCCGGCGCCGCTGAAGTTGCTGAAGTTGCGCACCAGGAGCTCGTGGTACAGCGCGGGCGGCGTGGTCGGGCTGGTGGGGCCGCAGTCGGCGAACAGAAAGCAGTGGTTGCCAGTCAGCGCATCGTCGTAGTTCAACGAGCAGTCGATGCCGTTGGCGTCGAAGGCCTGGCCCGCGATCACTTGGGCAGGGTCGGGCAGTTTGACCAAGGCGCAGAAGTCCTTGGCCAGTTTTTCGAATTGGTCGCGCATGTGGTTCTCCATGGAGGTGGTGGTGATTGCGATGGGCGTATTCCCATCACGGTCCATGGGTGGTTTGGGCACGCTGGTTGTCTTGCTGCCGCGAGTCACTGGGCTGGCAGCCCCAGCGCGACGAGGCAGGTCATCGGGTCTTGGCAGGATTCACGGGCTGCGCAGTCCTGGTCAGACTGCCGGCATGCACTTGCCCCGCGCTTCTCACCTGTCCGACCCGCTCACGGTCGACGCGGGTGCGGCGGTTGAGGAGCCAGGTTGCGCGAGGCCGCCCTTGTCAGACGAAGCCTGGCGTGCCTTGTTTGACCGGTATGCCGGAGCGCTGCGCTACACGCTGCGTCGGCGCGTTCGGTTGGCCAGTGATGTGGACGATTTGATGCAGCAAACGCTGCTGCAAGCGGTGGTGGGCTGGCCTGCTTTTCGCGGCGAGGCCGAGGTGTCGACCTGGGTTTTCGGCATTGCCCAGAACCTGGCTCGCAACCATGCATCTCGTCCGGCTGGGCCGGTGCAGTATGGGCAGGACGACGCCGTGGATATCGCCGTCAGCAACGCGCCCGACCCGTGCGAATACCTGGCGCAACGCGAGCGGATTCAGCACATTCAAGACGGCCTTGAAGCTTTGCCACGAAACCAGACCGAGGCCCTGTGGCTGGTCGGGGTGGACGGGCTGTCGTACGAGGAGGCGGCCACCACCATGGGTGTGAGCGTGGCTGCGGTCAAGCACCGGGTGGCGCGCGCTCGGGCCACGCTGCGCGAGGGCAGGGTTTGATCGGGCGCGCCGATGCGCGATTCAGGACGTTGACGGATCCGAAGACGCGTCCAGCGCAGCCGCTGCGCGCAACTTGTCCTTCTTGCTCGGGCGCTTGCCCTTCACGCCACCACCGGCTTCGCTCACCGGTGCCACCTCGGTGGGCTCCAGACCGGGCACCACCTCCAGCGGCAGGCTCAGGCCCTGGCGTTTTTCAATCAGGCGCCAGTGCGCTTCGGTGGCCGGGGTCACAAAGCTCACGGCCAGGCCGCTCGCGCCGGCGCGGCCTGTGCGCCCGATGCGGTGCACGTAGTCCACCGCCGAGCGCGGCAGGTCGTAGTTCACCACCACGGGCAGCTGGCTGATGTCGATGCCGCGCGCGGCCAGGTCGGTGGTGACCACCACGTCCCAGCGTTTTTCCTTGAACTCGTCCAGCGCCTGCTTGCGCGCGCCTTGGCTCAGACCGCCATGGAACGAAGTGGCGTAAAGGTCGCCCTGGTGCAGTTTGGACGCCACGCGCTCGGCCAGGTACTGCGTGGCCACGAACACCAGCACACGCTGCCAGCCCTGGGTTTTGATGAGCTGGCGCAGCAGCTGGGTGCGGCGTGTGGTGTCCACCAGGTAGGCCTGCTGCAGCACCACCGCTTCTTCAACCTCGACGCCGGGCACGTCGATGCGTTGGGGCTCGTGCAGCAGGGTGTTCGCCAGCTCCTGCACGGCGGGCGGGAAGGTGGCGGAGAAAAAGAGGTTCTGGCGCACGGCGGGCAGCAGCGCCAGCACGCGGGCCAGCTCGTCGGCAAAACCGAGGTCAAGCAGGCGGTCGGCTTCGTCGAGCACCAGCAGTTCCACGCTGGCGAGTTTCAGGGCGTTGTGCTCCACCAAGTCGAGCAGGCGCCCCGGCGTGGCCACCACCACATCGGCGCCGCCGCGCAGCGCGAGCATTTGCGGGTTGATGGACACACCGCCGAACACCACGGCGGTTTTGGTTTTGGTGGGCAGGTGTTGCGCCAGGCTGCGCACGACTTCACCCACCTGCGCCGCCAGCTCGCGCGTGGGCACCAGCACCAGCGCGCGCACGCGACGGGGCGTGTGGCCGGTGCCGGCCAACAATCGCTGCAGCAGCGGCAGCACGTAGGCAGCGGTCTTGCCCGAGCCTGTCTGGGCGGTGGCGAGCACATCACCCCCGCTGAGCACGGCGGGCACCGCCGCTTCCTGGATGGGTGTGGGGGTGGTGAAGCCGAGCTCGGCAGCGGCTTGGGCGAGGGCGGGCGCGAGGCCCAGGGCGTGGAATGGCATGGTGTTCGAATGGTTCGGGCCAGTGTACCGGTCGAGCGCGCTTGGGAGGGCAGGGCGCGCTACGATCCAGCCCCATGAAAAACAAGCTTTCCACCGGGGGTCTGGTGTACTCCACCGAAGCGGGTCGCATGTGCCCGGCGTGCCGCCAGCCGGTGGCGCAGTGCGTGTGCAAGCGGGCTGCTGTGCCTGCGGGCGATGGCGTGGTGAGGGTGTCGCGCGAGACCAAAGGCCGCGGGGGCAAGGCTGTGACGCTGGTGAAGGGCGTCGCGCTGGCGAGCCAGGAGCTGGCTGAACTGGGCAAGCGGCTGAAAGCGGCTTGTGGATCGGGGGGCACCGTCAAGGACGGCGTGATCGAGATCCAGGGCGATCACGTGGACAAGGTGGTGGCCGCGCTCCAGGCGCAAGGCCACACCGTCAAACGCGCGGGCGGCTGAGCCCGCGAAAGGTTCAGAAAGGTTTGCGTCCGCTGATCAGGCGCAACAGCACCATGACCACAGCGATCACCAGCAGCACGTGGACGAAACCGCCCAGGGTGGTGGAGGTGACCAGGCCAAGCAGCCAGAGAACGAGCAGGACGACGGCGATGGTGTAGAGCATGGGATTTCCTTATTTCAATGGGGAGGCGGGCGGGACGTTCGAAGGGGCATTCGACGGCGTGGTCGGGCGTTTGCGGAACTGGGTCCACCAGGTCACCGCACCGATCGCCGCTACGGTGGCCAGCGTGAGCACCGGACGGCGGCGCAGCAGGCCGAGACCCGTGCCCAGCGCCACCAACCCGGTGGTGGACGAGCGCGTTGCACGCGGCTTCATCCACCATTTGGTGACCGCACCCAAGGCCAGACTGGCCAGCGGGTGGCTGCCGATGCGCTGGACCCACGGCAGCGCCGTGAGTTGACCCAGACCGCTGTGAGAGAAGGCGTCGCGACGTGTCTGGTCGTTGGCGAGCCATTGGACCACCTGGGCGCGGCTGCGCGCGAGGCGCTGCTGGGCTGTTTCAGGTGGGTTCATGGCGCGGTCGTCCTGCGCAGCAACGACGCGTCTTGCGCAAACTGCTCACGCAGCGTGGCAAACGCGGGGGGCGCTTCGTGGTTCTTCGCCATCACGATGGCGAAGATGCCCAGTGCCGCAGGAATCAACGGGGTGAACCACAGCAGCCAAGGTTGCTGCAGCGAAGCCGGGGGCAACGATGCCCACAGCAACACCGCAACGCCACCCAGGATGCTGGCGACCATCAGACTCAAGAGCCCGACGATCTGCAAGGTGATGCGCCGTTTGATGTGCGCACCGCTGCTGGCCACTTCTTCGGCCAGCAAACCGGCGTAGCCCGCCGCGTGCTCTGCCAACAGTTGCGGTTGTGACGCCGCGAGGCGGAACACGGGGTGGAGCATGGGAGCTGCGACCGCGATCAGCGGCCGTTGTGGCCGTTGCGGCTGAACAGCGCCACCAGCGCCATCAGGCCAGCGCCCACGGCGGCTGCCATGAGCACCGATTTCATGGGTTCGTGCTGGATGTAGGTGGTGGCAGCGTCTTTGGCGTGCAGCGATTTCTCGCGCAGCTGGCCCGAAGCGTCGCGCACCTTGTCCAGGCCGCGGTGCAGCAGGGCGTCCGATTCGGAGGCGAGCTGGCGCAGGGCATTGCCGGTTTCCGATCGAGCATGCTGCAGACCGTTGGACATGTCGTGCAGGCCCTGGTCGATGCCTTTGCGCGCCGTGTTGGCGGCACGCTCTGCGGTGTTGGCGAGGTTGGAGACTTCGTCTCCGACGGTTTTCTCAAGTGTGCTCATGGTGTCTTTCGTGAAGGTGGCGAGCGTGAAAAGCAGGCCGGCCGAAGCCGGCCTGCGATCACTTGCCGACCTGGTTGCCGATGACGCCACCGATGGCGGCGCCGCCCAAGGTGCCGATGGTGCTGCCACCGGTCAACACTGCGCCGCCCACAGCACCCACACCGGCGCCAACGGCGGTGTTCTGGTCCTGGCGCGACATGCCGCTACAGGCGGTGAGGCCGGCCAGCAGGGCGATGGAAGCTGCGATCGTCATTGAGCGCGTTGCAATGGATTTCATGGTGATCTCCTGGATGGTTGAACAAGCTGAGCGAAGGGCTCAGGTCACTTCATGCGCATGTCGTTCTTGACCGACTTCACACCGGCTACACCTTGCGTCACGGCCACGGCGCGCTGGATGTCGGCTTGCGAGTTCACAAAGCCGCTGAGCTGCACGGCGCCTTTGAAGGTCTCGACGTTGATCTCGGCGGACTTCAACGATGCGTCATTGAAGATGGCAGCCTTCACCTTGCCGGTGATGGCGGTGTCGTCCAGGTACTGGCCGGTGCTGGACTGGGTGGCGGTCGAACCGCAGCCGGCCAGGGTGAGGACCGAAGCGGCCACGGCGAGCATCATGACGGGGAAAAATTGACGTGTTTTCATGGAATGTTCCTTGGATGGGTTGAGTCGCGTGGCCCAACGAATTGCAAGGTCACCGCATGGCGCAGGGCATCTGTTTCCCCCGCCAATGTGTTGACTCTAAAAGGACATTTGGGGGTCGTCTGTGCGGTGACGCACCCTCAATCGCGGTGTCGCGTCAGAGCTCGCCCAGACTGATCAGCGAGAGCACATCGGGCTGCAGCAGTTCGTCCAGCGCGGGGTCTGGTGCGCTGTTCATCAGCAGCATCGCTGCCGCTGCCAAGGCCAGCGCTGCAAGGGTCCATGCCCGGGGAAGTGCCTGCCAGCCGGCGGATGTGCCCAACGTCACCACGGGTGCCCCATGCGCGTGCTGGCGCCACTGTGCAATCGCCTTCGCGTGCAAGTCATCCAGTCCTTGCGCGGGTGATCGGGCCAAGGACTCCTGCATCGCCGTGCGCAGCCCGTGGTCGGTGGCGGTGTCCGGGGTGTCGTTGGTTGTTTTCATGGCGGGGTCTCCTGAAGCAGTTGTCGCAGCGCGGTCTTGGCGCGGTGAAGCAGTTGGTGCGCCGCGTTGCTGTCGATCTGCAGCGAGCGGGCGATCGTGGCCACATCGGCATCGGCATAGGCCCACATGGCCAGCGCCATGCGTTGACGCGAAGGCAGGCGCGCCATGGCCGCCTGGAGCTGGTGGGGTGGCAGCGAGGCGCCTTCGCTGTCGTGCGGGCCGTGCGCCACCTGCGCGGCATCGGCAAGCTCGATCAGCACCTCGTGCTCGGTGCTGAGTTCGTGGTGCCTGACCAGCCAGCTCTTGCAGCGGTTGATGACGATGGTGTTGAAAAACGTGGCCAGGCTGGCGCCGCGGGTGTCGCTGGGGTTGCTGCCCCAGAGCCGGAGGAACGACTCCTGCACGAGGTCTTCGGCGTCTTCGTGGCGGCCGACCAGTTGCATCGCCAGGCCGTGCGCCTGGGGTGTGAGCAGGCGCACCAGCTGTGTGGCGCTGGGTGCGTCCCCCTTGCAAGCCGCGCGCCACAGGGCCCAGTCGTCCAGCGCCCCGCTGACCGGTGTCCTGGTGCCGCCGATCCACCTGGCGGCGGTGGCCATCGTGCCTGCCCAGGTGGTGCCGGATCGGGGTTCCTGCATGGCCACTCAATCGGCCCGCAGTTTTTCGCGCAGCGCCCGGCGTTCCTGCGGCGTCAATTTTTCAAGGAGGGCACGCCGCTCTTGCAACAAGGCGCGGCGCTCGCGGGGTGTCATCTCCCCGACCTGTCGGCGGCGCTCTTCGGTGAACCCGCGTCGCTCTTCGGGCGTCATGGCTTGCCAGCGTTCGCGGGTGCTGTTGATCAGGCCTTGCCGTTGTTCGGGCGTGAGCGACTCCAGGCGTTCGCGCAGGGTCTCCCGGAAGCGCTGGCGGTCTTGCGGGCTGGCTTGCTGCAACCGCCGCTGGATGTCCTCGCGCCGCTCGGCCTGTTGCTGGGGTGTCAGGCGCGCCCACTCGACTGCGTCCGTCACGGCAATGCTGGCCAGGGCCTGCACCGCCGCGCAGCTCAGCAGCAGGGTCGCAGCCCAGCGAACCAGGGTTCGGTGCAGTGGTGGGGTCGTGTGGGCAATGGGCAGCATGGTGTTGGCGCACGGGGTTGTGAAGCTTGAACCCGGCTCGCTCCGCATTCTTACGCCAGCAGCGACATGCCCCCAAGTTTTCACGGGGTCACCCCGCATGCGGCGTAAGCCCTGCGGGGGATGCAGGTTCAAAGGGAGCATGGACCCCATCGGTGCATGCGTCTTCAACACCAAGGAACCCACCATGACACCGTTTGCAAAGTCCCTGTCCGCCGCTGCCGCCATCGTCTGCAGCCTGGTGGCCCTGTCCAGCCGCGCAGCCACCCCACTGCCCGATGGCCTGGCCGACCGCCAGGAAGAGCGCGTCGACAACCGGCAGGATCGCCAGTCGGCCCGCATCACCCAGGGCGCGGCTTCGGGGCAATTGACGGCGCGCGAGCAGACCCGCCTGCTGCACCAGCAACGCAAGATCGGGCGGCTGGAGCGCCGCACCGAAGCCGATGGTCAGGTCACGTACCGCGAGGCCGCGCGTGTGGAGCACGCCCAGGACCACGCCAGCCGATCGATCGCCCGCCAACGCCACGACCGCCAGCGCCCTGGCCAGTGAGCCGTGGGGTCCTGCTCAGCGCAGGATCTCGAGCAAGCGGTCCAGGCCGCCTTCGTTGATGGCCACCATGGCCTGAGCCCGCACTGCGGGCTTGGCGTGGTAGGCCACCGAGAGACCGGCCACGCCCATCATCGGCAGGTCGTTGGCACCGTCGCCCATGGCAATGCACTGCGAGGGTTCGATGCCCAGCAGCGAGGCCACTTCGAGCAGGGTGCGGCGCTTCTCGGCGCCGTCGCAGATGTCGCCCCAGGGTTGGTCGACCATGCGGCCAGTGAGCTGGCCGCAGTTCGGGCCGCTCTCCACTTCGAGCACGTTGGCACGCGTGAAGTCGATGCCCAATGTCTGGCGCACGCGTTCGCTGAAAAACGTGAAACCGCCCGAGACCAGCAACACCTTCAGGCCCGCGGCCTTGCAGGCGTTGACGAGTTCGGCCGCGCCGGGGTTGATGCGCAGTCGCTCGGTGTAGACCTGTTCCATGTCGGCAACTGTCACACCGCGCAAGAGCGCCACTCGCTGGCGCAGGCTGTCCTTGTAGTCGGTGATTTCGCCGCGCATGGCCGCTTCGGTGATCGCCGCCACCTCGGCCTTCTTGCCCACCGCGTCGGCGATTTCGTCCACGCACTCGATACTGATGAGTGTGGAGTCCATGTCGAAAGCGATCAGCTTGAAATCGCTGAGCTTGAGCGGCGGCTTGAAACCTTGAACGGTGAGGCCGGGGGCGAATTCGGTGGGTGTGGCGAGAGCGTGCGTCATGGGCCGGGATTATCCCAGCCCGTGGCGGTCACTGCGGCGTGAGTCCGGCGGCCTTGACCAGTTCCGCGTGCAGCTTGATGTCGGCCGAGATGGTGCGCTGCAGTTCTTCGGGTGTGCCGGCGGCGACCTCGATGCCGCTGGCCGCCAGCTTGGCCTTGACCTCGGCGTCCATCGCGGTTTGCACCGCGCGGTTGAGCTGGTCAATGATGGCGCGCGGGGTCTTGGCGGGTGCCAGGATGCCGATCCACGCCGACAGCGTGAGGTTGGCCAGACCGCCCTCGGCCATGGTGGGCACATCCGGCAGCACCGGCGAGCGCTGCGGACTCATCAGGCCCAGCGCATGAAGCTTGCCGGCCTGGATGTGCGGCAGCGCCTCGGGCAGCACGGCGAACATCGCATCCACGTTGCCGGCCAGGATGTCGTTGATGGCGAGTGCGCCGCCCTTGTACGGCACGTGGAGCATGCGGGACTGGGTGCGGGTTTCGAACATGAGACCGCCCAGGTGCTGCGGGCTGCCGTCGCCCGACGAGGCGAAGGTGATCTGCCCCGGCGCGGCCTTGGCGGCGGCCAGGAACGCGGCGGCGGTGGGGTATTTCTGCTTGTCCTTGACCACCAGCACCATCGGCTGGTTGACCAGCCGCGACACCGGCATGAAGTCGGTCTCGGGGTCGTAAGGCAGCGACTTGAAGATGCTCTTGTTGGTGGTCAGAAAGGACGCGGGCGACACGGTGAGCGTGTAGCCGTCGGGCGCCGCCCGGGCCACCGCCGGCATGCCGATCTGGCCGGATGCACCGGCGCGGTTCTCGATGATGAAGGGCTGGCCGGTCTGGGTGTTGAGCTTCTGACCGAGGATGCGCGCGATCATGTCCACGCTGCCACCGGCGGGCAGGCCGACGATGATCTTCACCACGTGGTCGGGGTACGTGGCTTGCGCATGGGCGTGACCGGTGAGGGCGAGCGCCAAAAGGGCGCTGGCGGTGTGCAGCGCGGTGCGTCGGGTCGGCATGGTGGGCTCCTTGGCGGGGTTGGGATGGTCGTGGAATGAGCAGGGCCGCCACTCAAGACGGCCAAACAACGCGACGCAAAAACCATGCCGCCGCCCATGCGGCGCGACCCCGGCCGGCCCCTAGGCCGACGGTGCGGTTGCCTTCACCGACAGCGGCTGGCCCAGGCTGCGCAGCACATCGCGCACCAGTTGCACCCGGTCTTTCACCTCGGGCAAGGCGCGCTCGATGCGCAGCTTCTCGTTGCCGGCCAGCTTGATGTGGCGGTTCTTCTGGATGAGTTCGATGATGCGCATGGAATCGAACGGTGGATTGGGACGGAAGGTGATCTGGATCACGCCTGGCGCCGCATCCACCTTGACCACGCCGTAAGGCGCGCTGAGCACCCGCAGGCGGTGCACGTCCACCAGCGTCTGCGCCTGCGGTGGCAGTTTGCCGAAGCGGTCCACGATTTCTTCGAGCAGGCCGTCCACCTGGTCGGTGGTCTGCGCGGTGGCGAGCTTTTTGTAGAACGACAGGCGCAGGTGCACGTCGCCGCAGTAGTCGCTGGGCAGCAGGGCGGGCGCGTGCAGGTTGATGTCGGTCGTGACCGACAGCGGCGAGAGCAGGTCGGGTTCGCGCCCGGCTTTGAGCGAGCGCACGGCTTCGCTCAGCATCTCGTTGTAGAGCTGGAACCCCACCTCCAGCATGTTGCCGCTCTGGTTCTCGCCCAGCACCTCGCCCGCACCGCGGATTTCCAGGTCGTGCATGGCCAAATAGAAGCCGCTGCCGAGTTCTTCCATCTGCTGGATGGCATCCAGCCGTTGCGCGGCCTGTTTGGTCAGGCCTTCGATGTCGGGGACCATGAGGTAGGCATAGGCCTGGTGGTGGCTGCGGCCCACGCGGCCGCGCAGCTGGTGCAGCTGCGCCAGACCGAACTTGTCGGCGCGCGCCATCACGATGGTGTTGGCGGTGGGCACGTCGATGCCGGTTTCGATGATGGTGGAGCACAGCAGCACGTTGAAGCGCTGTGCCACGAAGTCGCGCATCACGCGCTCCAGCTCACGTTCGGGCATCTGGCCATGGGCAATCGCAATGCGCGCCTCGGGCAATATTTCTTCCAGCTTCTGCCGGCGGTTCTCGATCGTGTCGACCTCGTTGTGCAAAAAGTAAACCTGGCCGCCGCGTTTGAGTTCGCGCAACACGGCTTCGCGGATCACGCCGTTGCCTTCGTTGCGCACAAAGGTCTTGATGGCCAGGCGGCGCTGCGGCGCGGTGGCGATCACGCTCAGATCGCGCAGGCCTTCGAGCGCCATGCCCAGCGTGCGCGGGATCGGTGTGGCGGTCAGCGTGAGCACATCCACCTCGGCGCGCAACGCCTTCATCTGCTCCTTGTGGCGCACGCCGAAGCGGTGTTCCTCGTCGATGATGAGCAGGCCCAGGTCCTTGAACTTCACGCTCTCGCTGAGCAGCTTGTGCGTGCCGACCACGATGTCCACCGAGCCGTCGGCCAGGCCCTTGGCGGCCGCGGTGATTTCCTTCGCGGAGCGGAAACGGCTCATCTCGGCGATCTTCACCGGCCACTTGGCGAAGCGGTCCACCAGCGTCTGGTAGTGCTGCTCGGCCAGGAGCGTGGTGGGTGCCAGCAGGGCCACCTGGCGCCCGCCGGTCACCGCCACGAAGGCCGCGCGCAGCGCAACCTCGGTCTTGCCGAAGCCCACGTCGCCACAAACCAGCCGGTCCATCGGGCGCGGGCTGATCATGTCTTGAATGACGGCGTGAATCGCCGCGCGCTGGTCGGCGGTTTCCTCGAAGCCGAAGTCGTTCGCGAACACCTCGTAGTCCTGCGCCGAGTAGCGGAAGGCGTGGCCCTGGCGCGCGGCGCGCCGGGCGTAAATGTTGAGCAGCTCGGCCGCGGCGTCGCGCACCTGCTCGGCCGCCTTGCGTTTGGCTTTCTCCCATTGCCCGCTGCCCAGCCGGTGCAAGGGCGCCTCATCAGCGCCCACGCCGGTGTAGCGACCGATCAGCTGCAACTGGCTCACCGGTACGTAGAGCACGGCCTTGTCGGCGTATTCCAGGTGCAGGAACTCCATCAGCGCGGGCGTGCCGTCGGCGTTCTTCTCACCCATGTCCAGGTTGATCAGGCCGCGGTAGCGCCCGATGCCGTGCGCGATGTGCACCACCGGGTCGCCCAGGTTGAGCTCCGAGAGGTCCTTGATCAGTGCGTCGACGTCACTGACCTGTTCCTGCTTCTTGCGGCGGCGCGTGGTGGGGCTGGCGGCGAAGAGCTCGGTCTCGGTGACGAAGTCGATGCCGTCTTCGAGCCACGAAAAGCCGGTGGACAGTGCGGCGGTCGCGATACCGAGCTTCTCGCTGCTGGTCTGGAACTCCAGCAAGGAATCGAAAGCCGGCGGGTTGACGCCGCTGGCGCGCAGGAAGTCGAGCAGGCTCTCGCGACGCCCGTCGCTCTCGGCCAGCAGCAGCACGCGCTGCGCGGTGTTGCGGATGTGGCCTTGCAGGCGCGAGAGCGGGTCTTCGGCGCCGCGCACCACCGAGAGGTCGCCCAGCTTCTGCGCGAAGGCGCTGTGCTCTTGCTCTGCCTGCACCGGACGCACCGAGAGCTGCGCGTGTTCGTTGGCACGCGCGTAAAACTGCTCGACGCTCAGAAACAGCGAATCCGGCGGCAGCACCGGGCGCTCGGGGTCACCGTGCACCAGGCGGTAGCGGTCCTTCGTGTCCTGCCAGAAGCGCTGGAAGGCGGGCTCCAGATCGCCGTGCAGCACCACCGTGGCGTCGGTGCCGAGGTAGTCGAAGACGGTGGCCGTGTCGTCGAAGAACAGCGGCAGGTAGTACTCGATGCCGGCGGTGGCCACGCCGTTGCCCATGTCCTTGTAGATGCGGCTCTTGGTTGGGTCGCCATCGAGCAGTTCGCGCCAGCGGCTGCGGAATTTCGCGCGCGCGCCGTCGTCCATGGGGAACTCGCGCCCGGGCAGCAGCCGCACCTCGGGCAATG